>JALYPS010000163.1 GCA_030856285.1 Pseudomonadota bacterium | reverse complement strand
GCCTGTTTGTCGGCGCCCTGATCGCCCTGACGCGTCTGCAGCGCGAGCAGGAGCTGACGGCGGTGTTCGCATCCGGCGTGACGCGCTGGTCGGCGATCCGTCCCGCCGTGCGAATCGCGGCCATCGCGGCGCTCCTGACACTGGTGGTCACGACCGTGGGCCAGCCCTGGGCCCAGCGCCAGTCGCGGGCTGAGGCCTTCGCCGTCCGCACGGACCTGGCGGCCTTGTTGGTCGAGGAAGGCCAGTTCGTGGAAGGACCGAATGGTTTGACGGTCTATGTCCAGCAGATCGAGCAGAACGGTCTGCTGAAGAACCTGTTCGTCTATCTGGAAGAAGGCGACAGGGTCACCACCTGGGACGCGGCCGAAGCCCGGTTCAGTACCGTCGACGGCCAACCCCGGCTGTCGCTCATCAGCGGGTCGTGGCAGCGATATTCCTCGCGCGGGGTGCTCGAGTATCTGTCCTTCGACCGTCAGGACGTGCTGCTGGCGCAGTTCGCGGAGGTGACGGAGCGGGTCCGCTACAAGCCGTCCGACCTGTATCTGCCCCAGCTGTTCGACCCTTCGCCCGGAGACCTCGAGCGGGTCGGGTCAGCCGGCGAGCTGATGGCCGAGGGTCATTCCCGCCTGTCGGCGCCGCTCTACGCCCTAATGGCCATGGCCATGGCCCTGACAGCGATCATGGGCGGGCAATTCAGCCGGACCGGCTACAGCCTGCGAATCGCCAGGGTCGCGGGCATGTTCCTGGTCGTCCGGATCGCCGGCTATGGCATAGTCTCGGCCAGCGCCTGGAACAGCTGGCTGAACATCTTCCAGTATCTGCTGCCGATCGTGGCGACCGTTATCGCCCTGAGGCTGCTGTTCCGGGCGCTGAAGCCCCGGCGGCGTCCGGTCTGGCCGGTCCTTGAGCGGTTGAAGGCGCGCTTCGCATGACCAGCCGCACCTCCCTGCCCGTGCCCTGGCTGAGGCTGGGTCGAATTGAACGCTATGTGCTGGTCCAGCAGGCGCGGTCGCTGGGCATCGCCCTGGGCGTCATCGCCGCCTTGATCATGCTGATCGATTTCGTGGAGATTTCCCGCGGCGTCGGCTCCGACGTCGACCTGTCCGGCGCACGCATCCTCGGTCTGATGCTGCTGAAGTCGCCGCAGGTGATCATCCAGTTGCTGCCGTTCGTCTTCCTGTTCGGGACACTGGCGGCCTTCGTCGGTCTGAACCGCCGCAGCGAGCTGATCGCCATGCGGGCGGCCGGGGTTTCGGCCTGGCGGTTCGTGCTGCCCGCGGCGGGCGCGGCCCTGATGTTCGGCGCGGTCACCGTCGCCGCCCTCGGACCGATGGCGGCTTCGGCGGACGGCCTGTTCCAGCGCGAACGTGCGCGCCTGTCGGGATCGGCAGCCGGGGCGGAGGCCAGCCCGACGGTGTGGATTCGCGAGGGCGACGATACGCGCCAGATGGTCGTCCGCGCCCAGCGTCAGGACCGGTCGAGCGCGCGGCTGCTGGACGTCACCTTCTTCATCTACACCAACGACGCCCGGGGCATGCGGACCTTCTCGGAACGAATCGACGCCGACTCGGCGTCCCTCTCGAACGGGAGTTGGCGGCTGGTCAACGCGGTCGGGGCGGAGATCGGCCAGCGTGCGGTACGCTACGCCACCCTGGACCTGCCCTCGAGCCTGGCGGACGAAGAGGCCTTCGAACGCTTCGCCCGACCCCAGTCGACCTCATTCTGGTCGTTGCCGGCCCAGATCAATCGCGTCGAGGCGGCAGGCTTCTCATCGACCGCCTACCGGCTCCGGCTGCAACAGTTGTTGGCCACGCCGCTGATGTTCGCCGCCATGTCGATCCTTGCCGCGGCCTTCTCACTCCGGCTGATGCGGTTGGGGGATCTGGCGAGGATGAGCGTGGCGGCGGTGGTGCTTGGATTCGGCTTCTTCTTCGTCAATCAGGCGGCGTCCGCCTTCGGCTCGGCGGAAGTGATTCCGCCCTGGCTGGCGGCCTGGCTTCCGCCCTTGCTCACGGCGCTCGCCGCCTTCACCTTGCTGTTCTATACCGAAGACGGCTAAGCGATCCGACCGCCCCCCGGCTCTGCCGGACCGTACGCCCACCAGAGTGAATTCTTGCATGCAGCGTGACCGCCGCGCGCCCGATTTGGGAGCCTTGCGCTACCGGCTTCTGGCCGGTGCGACTGCCGTCGCGCTGACGTCTCTGGCCGGAACCGCCCAGGCGCAGCAGGCGCCCGCTGCGCCGGCCCAAGTCGGACCCGGCCCCGACGGCCTGACTCCCGACGCCGTCTATATCGAGGCGGATTCCGCGGCCCGAATCGGCGACGTCATCACCGCGGAAGGCGCTGGAGCCGACCGTGTGCTGGCGCGGTTCCGCGGCGCGACGCTGAGAGCCGGCGCCGTCAGCTACGATCTCGGCCTTGGCATCGCCAGCGCGGACCGGCAGGTCGAATTCAGCGATCCGGAAGGCAATGTCGTCTTTGCAAGCCATCTGGAACTCGATTCAGATCTGAAGGCGGGCGTGGCGGTCGATTTCGCCACCCGCTTCCGCAATGGCGCGAGCCTGATGGCCGCGACGGCGGTGCGCCGGAGCGAGAACGTCAACGAACTGAACTACGCCCTCTTCACCCCCTGTCCGATCTGCGACGCGGACGGGAACCCCAAGGAACCCAGCATCGCCATCCAGGCGGAGAAGGTGGTCCAGGACGAAGAGCTGCGTGCGATCCTGTATCGCAACGCCGTGTTCCGGGTCGGCGGCGTGCCGGTCTTCTATCTGCCGTTCTTCGCCCACCCTGATCCGACCGTCGAACGGGCCTCGGGCTTCCTGGTGCCGATCCCCAGCTATGATGAAGGGCGAGGCCTGAGCCTTGAAGTGCCCTATCTGCAGGTGGTCTCGCCGTCCGAGGACTGGTTGATCAGCCCCCAGTTCAATACCGATGTCGCGCCCCTGCTGAACCTGCAATGGCGTCGCCGGTTCGCCGACGGAATGATCGTCGCGCGTGCGGGTTATACCTATGAAGAGAACTTCGGGGATTTCGACGGACCCGACCCTGACAACCTGCCCGACATTCCGATTGGCACCGAGCATCGCAGCTATCTGCTGGCGTATGGTCGGTTCGACCCGGACGGCCCATGGCGCGGAGGTTTCACCGCCGAACGCGTGTCCGACAAGACGCTGTTCGACCGCTACGACATCCGCGATCCGTATCAGGACAACGGCCTCTACTATGGCGACCGCCGCCGTCTGATCAGCCAAGCCTATGCCGAGCGGCAGACCGCCCGGTCGTACTTCTCGATCGCCGCCTTCGATCTGCAGAGCCTTCGCGTTGCGGTTCCGAATATCGACGCCCCGGGCTTGAACATCTTCGAGAGCGACGACAGCCTGCCGGCGGTCGCACCTCTCGTCGAGGCGCGGTGGGAACCTGCCGGACCGGTTCTCGGCGGCCGTCTGCGTCTGCGTGGATCGGCCGTATCGCTGTATCGCGACGACTATGTCGGCGGACCGGTGTTGCGCCCCGAGATCATCCCGACAGGATCTACCCTGGGACTGCCGGGCGTCGACAGCCGGCGCGTCTCGGGTCAGGTCGAATGGCGGCGGACGCTGATTTCGCCGCTCGGGGTGCGGTGGGAACCGTTCGTCGACGTCCGGGCCGACCTGTATTCCGTTGGAGACCTTCCGCCCATGTTGGGGCTGGAGGAAGAAGCCATCTCCCGCGGCCGCGCCACGGCGGGTCTCGACATCAGCTATCCGCTGTTTCGTCGCGTCGGCCCCGGGGCCGATCTGATTCTGGAGCCGATGGCGCAACTCTCGGCCTCGACCACGTCGGACCTCGATCCCCGCATTCCGATCGAGGATAGCCAGACCCTGGAGCTGGATGAGAGCTCACTGTTCCGAACCGACCGCTTCCCGGGCTACGACCTGTACGAAGGTGGTCCACGCCTGACGATCGGCGGTCGCGCGACCCTGCGCTGGGACCAGGGTCGGCAGGCCAGCCTGTTCATCGGCCGCAGCTATCGCGCCCATGAGGAACCCGCCTTCCTGACGCCCGTGCCGGATGCGCCGGCGCAGCTCTATGATCCCACCGGCCTGGCCTCCCAGACCTCCGACTGGGTCGTGCAGGGAAGTTTCTCGCCATCCGATCGCATCCGCGGCTGGGGCCACGCCACCATCGACGCCTCCGGGGAAATCCGCAGGGCGGAGACGGCGGTGGATGGCCGCTGGGGCCGCCGCAATCTGGCGTCCGTGAGCTACATCATCGACCGCTCGAACCCGTTGGCCGGACCGCTGAACCGCAACTACGAATTCGTCCAGCTGTCAGGTCAGCAGTTCATCTATGGCAACTGGGGCGTGGCGGCGTCGGGCATCGCCGATCTGGAGCGCGACATCATCACCCGCTCCGAAGTCGGCCTGCTGTTCGATGATGACTGTTTCCGGTTCGAGATCGGCTATCGACGCGACAACACCCGCGTACGCCCGACAGGACCGTCCGAAGGCGTCTATGTGCGCCTAAACCTCGCCACTTTCGGCGGTACAGGGTATTGACGCAGCGACGGGCGCTGACGGCCGCGCAGCCCGGGGGTGCGCGGTTCGCAAATCCGGGACGAAAACCGGACCAGCGCCGCTTGAGGAACCAGGACTGACATGGGTTTGCAGCGTTACATGACGGGCGTGGCGATCGCCGCCCTCCTGGCCAGTTCGGCCATGGCCCAGACCGCGCCACCGGCGCAGCCGGCCGCGGCCGGGAACCTGAATCCGGCAGCTGAGGCCGCACCGGTCGCGCCGCCGGCCGCGCCGGCCTTCCAGATGTCGGACGGCATCCTGGCCACAGTCAATGACAGCGTCATCACCGGGTTCGACCTGCGCCAGCGCATGCTGCTGCTGATCGCCATGACCCAGGTCCAGCCGACGCCCGAGAACATCCCCGCCATCCAGCAACAGGCGCTGAACGCACTGGTGGACGAGCGCCTGCAGATTCAGGAGCTCAAGAACTACGAAGACCTCGTCGTCAGCGACGAACAGGTCGAGGCGGAAATCACGGCCATGGCCCAGGAAGTGGGCGCTTCGCCCCAGGCCTATGTCGACTTCCTGGCCCAGGGCGGCATCCGCCCCAGCACCTTGCGTGAACAGGTGCGGACCCAGATCGGCTGGTCGCAACTGGTCGGCGGCCGGTTCCAGAGCCGTGCCCGGGTCAGCCGCGCCGCCGTGGCCGCGGCCATGCGCCAGGTCTCTGAAGCCGCCGCCAAGAAGCAGTACCTGATCGGCGAAATCTACATCGAGTCCGCCCGTGTCGGCGGCCAGCAGGCGGCACTGAACGGCGCCAGCCAGCTGGTCCAGCAGATGGTGCAGGGCGCGCCGTTCCAGGCCGTGGCCCAGCAGTTCTCGGCCGCGCCTTCCGCAACCCGCGGCGGCGACGCCGGCTGGGTCGTCGAAGGCACCATGCAGCCGGCCCTGCAGCAGGCGCTGGATCAGCTCGATGTCGGCCAGCTGTCACGGCCGATCCCGGTCGATGGCGGCGTTTACATCGTCTACATGCGCGACAAGCGGGACGGGGCCTCGGCCAGTCTTGTGCAGATCAAACAGGTGATGATCGAACTGCCGGACACGGCCACCGACGCGGATGTGGCGGCAGCGACCCAACGGCTTGAGACCCTGCGTCCGCAGCTGACCTGCGACACCATGCTGGCCCGGGCGACGTCCGAGCAGGGCTTGCTCGGCGCCGATCTGGGCGAGGCCGATGTCCAGAATCTCGCCCCGCAGTTCCAGCAGGTCGCGCGGTCCGCGGAAGTCGGCTCGGTCAGCACGCCGGTCCGCACTCCGCTCGGCGTCCACCTTCTCGGCGTCTGCGGACGCCGCGTCGGCGGCACGGAGGCGCCCAACCCGCAGGAAGTCGAGAACACCTTGTTCCGAGCGAACCTCGCCACTCTCGGCCGCCGCTATATGCGCGACCTGCGTGAGGACGCCCTCATCGAGATGAAGTAATGACCGCCGGCCCCGCCCCGCTGGCCCTTTCGATGGGCGAACCGGCGGGCGTGGGGCCGGAGATCATCGCCAAGGCTTGGGCCGCGCTGCGGACCGGGGGGCCGGCCTTCGTCGTCATCGGCAATGCGGCCCTGTTGAGGGCTCAGGGCCAGCCGGTTGAGGCGGTGCTGTCAGCCACCGACGCTCCCGGGGTCTTCGGCCGGGCCATTCCCGTGCTCGACAATCCCCTGCCCGCGCCCGTGACGCCGGGCCGCCCCGAGCAGGCCAACGCCGGCGCCGTAGCCGACTGGATCGAACAGGCCGTCAACCTGGCCCTTTCCGGTGAGGCCTCGGGCGTCGTCACCGCCCCCATCGCCAAGGCCCCGCTCTATGCCGCCGGCTTCCGCTTCCCCGGTCATACGGAGTTCATCGCCGAGTTGACCGCCGACGCGCCCTTCGCCGGGATGCGCGGACCGGTGATGATGCTGACCGCAAGGGATCTGCGCGCCTGCCTCATCACCATCCACGCGCCTCTGGCCGAAGTGCCAGAACTGGTCACGGCCGAACGGGTCTGCCGAACCGCCCGCGTGGTCCATGAGGCGATGAAGCGCGACTTCGGCATCGCGGCGCCGCGCCTGGCCCTCGCGGCTTTGAATCCGCACGCAGGCGAAAGCGGATCGATCGGGCTGGAGGAGATCGAGGTGCTGATCCCGGCCGCCGTAGCCCTGCGCGCCGAAGGCATCGCCATCACCGATCCGCGGCCCGCCGACACCCTGTTCCACGACGAGGCCCGGGCGACCTATGACGCCGTCCTGTGCCTCTACCACGACCAGGCCCTCATCCCGGTCAAGACGCTGGACTTCTGGGGCGGAGTGAACACGACCCTCGGCCTGCCCGTGATCCGCACCTCGCCCGACCACGGCACGGGGTTCGACATCGCCGGCACAGGCGTGGCGCGGGCCGACAGCCTGATCGCGGCGGTGCGGCTGGCGGGAGCCATGGCGGCGACGCGCGCGGCGGGCTAAGCAGCGGAGTGACCGACCTCCCCTCCCTCCGCGAAACCCTCGACGCCCATGGCCTGCTGGCGAAGAAGAGTTTCGGTCAGCATTTCCTGCTGGACCTGAACGTCACTCGCAAAATCGTGCGTCTGGCCGGTCCGTTCGAAGGCCGGGCTGTGATCGAGGTCGGCCCCGGCCCCGGCGGTCTGACGCGCGCCCTGTTGGAGAGCGACGCGGGCAAGGTGGTGCTGGTCGAAAAGGATCCGCGCTTCCTGCCCCTGCTCGCCGAACTGGACGACGGCTCAGGCCGTTTGGCCGTGGTCGAGGCCGACGCCCTGAACGTGCGGGAGGCCGAACTGGTCGAGGGCCCGGCGCATGTGGTGTCCAACCTGCCCTACAACGTCGGCACGCCGCTGCTGATCAAATGGCTGACCGGCCCGTGGACCCCGCACGCCCTGACCCTGATGTTCCAGAAGGAGGTCGCCGAGCGGATCACCGCCGGCCCCGGCGAGGACGCCTACGGCCGGCTGGCGGTGATCAGCCAGGCCGTGTGCGAAGCCAAGCTGGTCATGCATCTGCCCGCCGCCGCCTTCACCCCGCCGCCCAAGGTGGCCTCGGCCGTGGTGCATCTGGTCCCGCGCGCGGACCGGCCGGACCGGGACCTGCTCAAGTCGCTGGAACGGGTCACGGCGGCCGCCTTTGGCCAGCGCCGAAAGATGTTGCGGTCCAGCCTGAAGCCGCTGGGCGGCGCCGACCTGTGCGAAGCGGCGGGGATCAGCCCGGAAGACCGGGCCGAGGTCATCGATCTGCCGGGCTTCATGCGGCTGGCCCGCGCCGCCGCCGGTCAGGCCCAGCCGGCGGCGCCGACCGACGGCGGGGCGACCCTGATGCGGCGCAAACGCCTGTAGCCGCCGGCGCCCGGCAACCCCGGCGCCGTCGAGACGTTCAGCCGGTCCCCGACAATCGGAGATTCCGGATGAAACTTTCCAAAGGCACGCTCGTGGCCGTCGTCGACGGCGAAAAGCTGGCGCTGTTCGAAAACACAGGCGGGCAGGAGATTTCCCTGACTGCGAAACCGACTCCTGCCATCGCGGAGTGCGCCTCGGGCGCAGCCGGCCGAATCTCGAGCGACGCCAATCCCGACAATGACACCCAGGCAGAGGACGGCTTCGCCCTGGGCGTGACCGAGGTGCTGAACAAATGGGTCCTGACCAACAAGGTCGAGCACCTTCTGGTCATCGCCGCGCCCAAGACCATGGGCCAGCTGCGCAAGGGTTGGCACAAGGAGACGGCCGCGCGCGTGGTGGGCGAGATCTCCAAGGACCTGACCGGCCATTCCACGGATCAGATCGCCGCGGCGATCGAGAAGGCCTAGGTCGATTCCGTCTCCCTTCGGGGAGACGGTTGACCGCTCTTCCCCGGGAACGAGCTGGATTCAGTCGTAGCGATCAGGCTCCGGTGCGCGACTGCCGTCGCTCCGGTACCACTGACGGTCGCGGCCCCGCCGATCCGCTCCCGGCCGGGCTCCGCGCCGAGGATCGTCGCGCCACTCCGGATCATCGCCAGCATCTTCGTAGCGGTCGCGTAAGCGCTCCTCGTCGAGACGCCGCTGCTCGTCCATGCGCGCCGCCCGTTCGCGACGCTCGGCGGCGTAGTCGGGACCGGGCGGGTCAAAGCCGAAGGGCCAGCGTCGCGGGGCCTCGCGCCGTTCAGCGATCACCGGCGGCGGCGAGGGCTCCGAGGCGACCACGCGCGGGCGCTCGATGCGCCGCGGTTCCACATACACAGGGATATCGTCTTCATAGACATCGTACGGCCGGGAATCGACGACAGCCGGCTGCGCATAGTCACGGTGCGCATAGCTGTCGGCCAGCTCACCTACGTCCATCACGCTGCCCGGCGCCGGCACGGGCTCGCGCGGGGCGACAACGGCGATGTTGACGCCGGGCCCCTTGGAAGGGGCATCACGGTCTTTCGTCGGCTGGAGAAGGATTCCGGCTCCCGCGCCGGCCGCCACGACACAGGCGGTGATCGCCGCCAAAACGGCGGGAGAGGGAGTGCGGGCCATGGGTCGTCTTCCGTCTCGCCCCTGATCACGGAAAGCGCGAGACGCCGGGGGGTTGCGGTCAGACGGCTTCGTTCAGCAGCCCATCCTTGTAGGCGTCGATCCAGATGTTGCGGAAACGGCAGCTGCGTTCTGCGTGATAGATGTGCGCCAGTTCAGCGTAACTGCGGTCGAAGTCGTCGTTGACGAAGACATAGTCGAAGTCGCCGCAGTGCTCGATCTCGCCCTTGGCGTTCTGGATGCGCTGTTCGATGACCTCGTCGGCGTCCTGGGAACGGGTGACCAGACGGCGGCGGAGTTCCTCGAGGCTGGGCGGCAGGATGAAGACGCGGACAGCGTCCTCGGGACATTGGGCGGCGATCTGGCCCGCGCCCTGCCAGTCGATGTCAAACAGGACGTCGCGACCCTCGGAGAGGGCCTTGTCGATCGGCGCGCGGGGACTGCCGTAACGGGCGCCGTGGACGTCGGCCCATTCGAGGAAGGCGTCGGCGTCAATCAGGCGCTGGAATTCGGCGTCGCTGACGAAATGATAGTCGCGGTCGGCGACCTCACCGGGGCGGATGCCGCGGGTGGTCATGGAGATGGACAGCTCCAGCCCGCCGTGGTCGGCCATCAGGCGGCGGCACAGGCTGGTCTTGCCGGCGCCCGAGGGGCTGGCGACGATCAGCAGGACGCCGCGGCGGGGATGGCGTTCATTCGACATTCTGGACCTGTTCGCGCAGCTGTTCGATCACGGCCTTGAGCTCCAGGCCGATTCCGGTGAGCGCGGTCGTAGCCGATTTCGAGCAGAGGGTGTTCGCCTCTCTCATGAATTCCTGCATCAGGAAGTCGAGTTTCCGTCCGGCGGGGGGTTGCTGCAAC
>JALYPS010000272.1 GCA_030856285.1 Pseudomonadota bacterium | reverse complement strand
AGGCCCGCCGGATTCGCGTCCGGCGGGCCTTTCGTTTGAGCCGCGTCCCTGTTCGTGCATTGATGGCGGCTAACGAGGGAAGACGGTCTTGAACACGCCATCTGACGACCACCATCAGCCGGTCTGGGCCCGGAACCCGAAACGACAACGCGGGCTCGGCGGGCTGTTCGGCAATCTGATCCTGCTCGCCGTGCTGGGGGCGGTGATCGCATTCTTCGCCGCGCCGGCCGTAGCCTTCTTCGGAATACGTTCTGCGGCCGAGGCCAGCGACGTCGCCGGCCTCGCGCGGCTCGTCGACTATGCGGCCGTGCGCCAGACGCTGCGCCCGCAACTGGACGGCAATCCGGCGGCCGCAGCCCCCGCGCCGTCCTTCATGGAAGACCCGATCGGCGCGGTGCGTCGCCAGCTCGAACAGGCCACGGCGGCGCCGGCCCCCGATGTCGAAGCCTATCTGACGCCGGCGGCCCTGGCGGCCCTGACCCGCGGCGAGGGCCGGTATGCGTCACAGCGCACTGGGGCGGATGTTCCCTCGCCGGACAACACCAATACCGGCGGCCCGATGCCCAAGCCGGTCTATTGGGGCATGAACCGGGCGCGGATGAGCGTGGCGGATGAGGGCGGGTCCGAGACGGTCTTCACCTTCGAGCGCAAGGGGCCCTTCGAGTGGAAACTGGTCCATGTCGGTCTGCCTGACGGCGTCGCGCCCGCCGCCGTGCCCGAAGCCGGGTCCGTGGCCAGACAGGGCGATTGACGGCGGCGCCCCTTGGCGACCCTGCGCGACTCGGGCAACCGTAGCGGTAGGGAGGCGTTACGACGCCAGAGGGTTGAATGAAGAAATCACTGATCGTCGGCGTCGCCGTCGGGGCTTTAGCCCTGTTCGGAATCGCCTGGGCGGCCGCGCCTGTGCTGGCGGCGCAGGCCCTGATCCGCGCGGCCAAGGCCGGGGATGAGAACAAGATCCAGGAGCTGGTCGACTTTCCGTCGCTACGCGAGAGCCTGAAATCCGAGCTCAACGCCGAACTGGTGGCGCGCATGAACCGCGATCCGCGCGTGAGCGACAGCGGCCTGGGCGGTCTGGGCATGATGCTGGCGCCGATGATCCTCTCCGGGGCCGTCGATACGCTGATCACGCCCGAGGTGGTCGCCCATATGGTCACCACGGCCGAGGCCCCTGACCCGACGCGCCGCCCCCCGCCTGAGCCCGCGGGCGATGAAGCCGACGGCGACGACATCCATCAGTCCTGGGGCTATCGCAGCCTCAATGCATTCGCCGTCACCCTGACCGACCGCGACCAGCCCGACGATCATCTGGCCCTCATCCTCGAGCGGCGGGGCCTGTTCGACTGGAAGCTGGCGGCGGTGGACCTGCAGACCGCGCCGCAGGCCTAACCCGCCAGCGCCATTCGCACGGCTGCGAGGCCTTCTTCGGCCTTGGACCCGTCGGGCGCTCCACCCTGGGCGAAGTCAGGCTTGCCGCCGGCGCCCTGGCCGCCCATGGCGATGACGGCGACGCGGGCGAGGTCGGCCGCATTGACCTTGCCGACCATGTCGTTGGTCACCGCGACGGTGATCGCCGCCTTGCCTTCGGTGACGCCGATCAGGGCGACGACGCCCGAGCCCACCTGTTTGCGGAAGTCCTCGGCCACACCGCGCAGACCCTTGCCGTCCACGCCGTCCAGCACGCGGGCGATCAGTTTGACGCCATTGATCTCTTCGGGCGCAGCGTTGGCCGAGCCGCCTCCGCCGCCTAGGGCCAGCTGCTTCTTCAGCTCGGCGACCTGTTTCTCCAGCGCGCGGCGGTCGGCGGTCAGGGCCTCGACGCGGGCGGGAACGTCCGCAGGCTGGACCTTGAACGACTGGGCCAGCGACTTCGCCACCCCGGCCTGGGCCAGCAGGAACTGGCGCGCAGCCTCGCCGGTCAGGGCTTCGATGCGGCGCACGCCGGCGGCGATGCCGGTCTCCGACACGATCTTGAACAGGGCGATGTCGCCGGTGCGGGCCACATGGGTGCCGCCGCACAGCTCGACCGAATAGGGTGTGTCGTCGGTCAGCGAGCGGCCGAGCGTCAGGACGCGGACCTCGTCGCCGTATTTCTCGCCGAACAGGGCGACGGCGCCGGCGGCGATGGCTTCCTGAGGCGCCATCATCTTCGTTTCGGCGGGCAGGTTCTGGCGGATGACGGCGTTCACCTCATCCTCCATCCGGGCCAATTCGTCCTCGGTGACGGGGGCGTTGTGGCTGAAGTCGAAGCGCAGGCGTTCGGCGTCGACCATCTGGCCCTTCTGGGCGACGTGCCCGCCCAGAACGTTGGCCAAAGCCGCGTGCAGCAGGTGGGCGGCGGAGTGGTTGGCGCGGGTGGTCAGGCGGGCGTCGGGCGCGGCGCGCAGCTGGGCCCGAACGCCGATAGCCAGCGTGCCCGAGGTCACCTCGATACGGTGGGCGAACAGGTCGCCGGCGTGCTTCTGGACGTCGAGCACGGTGGCCGAGCCCTGCTGGCCGGAGGCGTCGGTCCATTCGATCTCGCCGCGGTCGCCGGCCTGGCCGCCGCCCTCGCCGTAGAAGGGGGTCTGGTCGAACAGAACCTCTGCCGTCTGGCCGGCCGACAGTTTGTCCACGGACGATCCGTCGCGCACGATGGCCAGGACCTCGCCCGAGCCTTCGACGGTGTCATAGCCGGTGAAGGCGGTGGCGCCGAGGCGTTCGCGCAGGGCCAGCCATTCGCCGGTCGAGGCGGTCTGGCCTGAGCCGGTCCAGTGTTCCCGGCTGCGGGCCTTCTGCTCGTTCATGGCGGCGTCGAAGGCGTCGGTGTCGACGGTGAAGCCCCGACGGCGGGCCTCATCCTGGGTCAGGTCGAGCGGGAAGCCGTAGGTGTCATAGAGGGCGAAAGCCGTCTGGCCCGACAGGACGCCGCCCTCGCCGAGGTCGCGCGAGGCGTCCTCCAGCAGGCCCATGCCGCGGCCGAGCGTGGTGCGGAAGCGGATCTCCTCCTGCTTCAGGGTGTCCTCGACGAACGCCTGCGCGCGCTTCAGTTCGGGGAAAGCCTCGCCCATCTCGGCGACGAGCGTCGGCACCAGCCGGTGCATCAGGGGGTCGGCGGCGCCCAGCAGGTGGGCGTGGCGCATGGCCCGGCGCATGATCCGGCGCAGGACGTATCCGCGTCCCTCGTTCGAGGGAGTCACGCCGTCCGCGATTAGGAAGGACGAAGAGCGCAGGTGGTCGGCGATGACCCTGTGGCTGGCGGCCATGGCGCCGTTCGGGTCGGTCGAGGTGGCGTCGGCCGAGGCCGCGATCAGGGTCTGGAACAGGTCGGTGTCGAACACCGAATTCTTGCCCTGCAGCACCGAGGCGATGCGCTCGAGGCCCATGCCGGTGTCAACGCTGGGCTTCGGGAGGGAGCGGACGATCTCGTCGTTCTCCTTCTCGAACTGCATGAAGACGTTGTTCCAGATCTCCACGAACCGGTCGCCGTCTTCGTCCGGCGAACCGGGAGGGCCGCCGGGGACATGGTCGCCGTAGTCCCAGAAGATTTCGGTGCACGGGCCGCACGGGCCGTTGTCGCCCATGGCCCAGAAATTGTCGGACCCGGCGATGCGGATGATCCTGTCGTCGCCGAAGCCGGTGACCTTCTTCCAGATCGCCGCCGCTTCGTCGTCGTCGATATAGACGGTGACCAGCAGCCGTTTCGGGTCGAGGCCGAAATCCCTGGTGACCAGATTCCAGGCGCGATCGATCGCGTGTTCCTTGAAGTAGTCGCCGAAGGAGAAATTCCCGAGCATCTCGAAGAAGGTCAGGTGTCGGGCGGTGTAGCCGACATTGTCCAGATCGTTGTGCTTGCCGCCGGCGCGGACGCATTTCTGCGAACTGGTGGCGCGGGGCCAGGGCGGGGTGGAAGCGCCGGTAAAATAGTCCTTGAACGGCACCATGCCCGCGTTGACGAACAGCAGGGTCGGATCGTTCTGCGGCACCAGCGGAGCCGAGTGGACCTTCTCGTGCCCGTCGGCGGCGAAATAGTCGAGGAAGGTCGAGCGGATCTGTTTGAGGCTGGACATGACGGTGCGTTCGGTCGGGGGAGAAACGGGGAACGCGCCTCATATAGGGGTTTCAGCCCCAATGCATCACCTGCTCGTGATCGAGGCGGCTCAGCCTGCGCCCAACATGCGGCGGGTCGCCCAGGCGATGGGCAGGCCGACGGCCACGATGTGGACGACGATGGGCTTCAGCGCCGACATCAGGTCGGCAGGAGGCGTCAGCGGCGAGGCCGACATCGGCACGACGACAAAGGTCATGGCCAGCCAGACCGCGACGCCGAACCCCACGCCGACGGGGATCCAGAAGCGGCGCAGCGCCGGGATGGCGGCAGCGGCGGCGACGAAGACCACAGCGATGACCAGCATGATGGCGAAATGCGCGGCCAGCCCGAGCCAGGCCGTCGGCCAGCCGCCGCGATAGGCCGCGGGACCGAGGAGCCCGCTGGCGACGGACTGCAGCACGACGCGGGCCGGGACCTGCAGGTTGGTGACGATGGCGGCGGTGATGTCGAGCGCCCCGGCCAGCAGGCCGGCGTAGAGAGCAGTGCGGGCGAGGGTCAGGGTGGTCGGCAGGGTCATCGTCGGGGTCCTCCGGTTCGGAAGCCTCTGATAGCTTGGCTGTTACAGCAAGAAAAAAGGCCGCCCGATCCGGGTGGAGATCGGGCGGCCCGCTCCGTCCGGCCCGGCCCCGCGGGGGTCGGAGGCGGGTCGCGGGACCCGGCCGGAGAAGGTCTTGGTTCAGAAAAACACCGTCCGAAGCGTGCGAAGCTCCGTCCGGCAGGCGGGGCGACGTCAGCCCCCTCCACCGTCGTTCCGACGGTCCCCCTCCCCCGATGGGGGAGGAAGGTCCGGATCAGCCCTCGAGGTCCTGGCCCTCGTCGGGTTCGGGCGTGCCCAGCAGTTCCTCGGCGATCTTGGTGGTGGATTTGCGCACCTTGTCCTCGATCGAGTCGGCGATGTCGGGATTGGCCTTGAGGAAGGCCCGCACATTCTCGCGGCCCTGGCCGATGCGCTGGCTGTCGTAGGAGAACCAGCTGCCCGACTTCTCGATGATGCCGGCCTTGACGCCCAGGTCGATGATTTCCCCGAGCTTGGAGATGCCCTCGCCGTACATGATGTCGAAGATGACCTCGCGGAACGGCGGGGCGACCTTGTTCTTGACCACCTTGACCCGGGTGGTGTTGCCGAC
>JALYPS010000261.1 GCA_030856285.1 Pseudomonadota bacterium | reverse complement strand
ACGACGTCGTGAACGACCAGCGCAAGGCCGTGTTCGAGCAGCGCCAGGAGTTCATGGACGCCACGGACCTGTCCGAACTGGTCGGCGAGTTCCGCAACGACGTCATCTCCGACCTGATCGAAAAGCATATGCCCCCCAAGGCATACGCCGAACAGTGGGACATCGACGGCCTGGACGAGAAGGTGAAGTCGACCCTCGGCCTGGAGTTGCCGCTGCATGACTGGGCCGCCGAGGAAGGCGTGTCGAACGAGGAGATCGAGGAGCGGGTCATCGCCGCCGCCGACACCCGCGCTGATGAGCGTCTAGAGCAGATCGGCGCCGAACAGACGCGCGGTCTGGAGAAGCAGTTCCTGCTGCAGATGATCGACATGCAGTGGCGCGAGCATCTGGTCCATCTGGACCACCTGCGCGGTGTCATCGGCCTGCGCGGCTATGGCCAGCGCGACCCGCTGAACGAGTACAAGACCGAGGCCTTCAATCTGTTCGAGACGCTGCTCTATGAGTTGCGCCACAACGTCACCCGCTGGCTGATGACGGTCGAGTTCCGCTTCGAGGCCCCGCCGGCGATGGATATGCCGGAGTTCCAGGAAATCCACCTGAACCCGGGCACGGGCGAGAACGAGATGTCGAACCCGCTGGCGCAGAATCCCGAAGGGATGGCTCAGGGCGACGACCGCGCCCGCCTGCCGGTCGACACCCTGCCGGTCGGCTGGGAGCGCACGCCCCGCAACTCAGACTGCCCCTGCGGCTCGGGCCGCAAGTTCAAACACTGCCACGGTAGTTTGATCTAGGTCGCGGGATGGGCGGGGCTCACAAGGACCTGTTCTCGCGCGCCCTGTCGCTGGACCCGGAGCGGCTGCATTTCGCGGCCCACAGCCACCACCTGTGGCCGGACGCCAGTTTTGACGGTCAGGTCCGGGCCTGGGCCGAGGCCAATCAGTTCGCAGACCGGAAATGGGACCTGATCTTCGGCGAGGTCGTGCCGGAGGCGCAGGGGCATATCGCCCGCGAACTGAACCTGCCGTCGCCCGACACGGTGGTGTTCGCCCCCAATACGCATGACCTGCTGCTGCGGATCGTCTCGGGCCTTGAGCGCAAGCCGGTCCGCATCCTGTCGACCGACGGCGAATTCCACTCGTTCCGGCGTCAGGGCCAGCGCTGGGAAGAGGCCGGCGAGGCGGTCATCACCCGCGTGCCCCTGCATCCTTTCGAGACGTTCGACGACCGGTTCGTCGAGGCGGCCCAAGCTGGTCAAGAAGGGGCCGGCGGCTTCGATCTGATCCTGGTCAGCCAGGTCTTCTTCCGCACGGGTCAGACCTTCGCCCGGATCGCCGATCTGGCGGCGCTGGCCGATCCGGCGGGGCCCTGGGTGGTCGTCGACGGCTATCACGGCTTCATGGCCACACCGACCGACCTGTCGGCGGTGGCGGACCGGATCTTCTATCTGGCCGGCGGGTACAAATACGCCATGGCGGGCGAGGGCGTCTGTTTCCTGCATGCGCCCGACGGCTACTGCCCACGGCCGGTCGTGACCGGCTGGTTCGCCGAGTTCGGGGATCTGTCGGGGCCGCCGGGCGGGGTGCAGTACCGCAGCGACGGCGGACGCTTCTGGGGCGCGACGTTCGACGTCTCTGCCCTGTACCGCTTCAACGCCGTGCGGCGGATGCTGGACAAGGCGGGGCTGACCACGGCGGATGTCAGCGCCCATGCCCATGGGCTGATGGCGCGGTTCCAGACGGCGGTCGCGGCCGGCGAGGCCGGGCGGCTGGCGTCGGCCGAACTGATCAATCCGCTGACAGGCGAGGCCGGGCGGGCGCGATTCCTGGCCTTCCGGCATGAGGACGCCCCGGCGTGGAAGTCGCGGCTGCTGGAGGGGGGCGTCGTCACCGACGTGCGCGACGACGTGATCCGCTTCGGCTTCGGCCTTTATCAGGACGCCGACGACGTCGAGCGGCTGATCGCCGCCTGCAAGCGCGCGCTCTGACCCCTAGAAGAAGGTGGAGTCGTCGGCCTGTTTGGGCTCCGGCGCCTTGCGGACGGCCGGCTGCCTCGCCGCTCCGGGAGGCGCTGCGGGCGCGGGCGTCGCGCGGGGAGCGACACCCGGTGCAGGCGCGGCGCCGGGGGC
>JALYPS010000246.1 GCA_030856285.1 Pseudomonadota bacterium | reverse complement strand
CCCGCAGGCGGATGTGGTCGGGGGCGACGACATGGGCGAAGCCGACGTTGACGCCCTCGGGGAAGCGCGGGTGGTGTTCGATCAGCGAGCCCGTCCCGTGGACGAAGGCGTCGTCGGGCGCGTGGTCCATGAAGAATACGACGTGCGGATTGCCCATGGAGACGGCGCCGGGCGTATGCAGAACGGGATCGTCGATGGGGCCGACCTGAAGCTCGATGCCGCGGGTGTCCATAGCCTCATCGAGCGGGATCTGTTCCCAGTCCAGACGCGGCGCCCCCATGTCGACGGTGATCCGGCCGTCGGGCGCCCGGCGCGCAGTGGTCGGGCCGCCCAGGGTGTCGATGACCACGCTGTCCTTGCCGGTCGACTGCAGCAGCATCCAGCCGACGCAGCGCAAGGCGTTGCCGCAGGTCTCGACCACGCCGCCGTCGGCGTTCCACACCCGCATGAAGGCGTCGGCGCGGTCCGAGGGTTCGAGAGAGATCAACTGGTCGCAGCCTTCGCCGGTCGAGCGGTCGGCGATAGCGCGCGCCTGCTCGGCCGTCGGCGAGAACGGCGTCTCAAGCGCATTGACGACGACGAAGTCGTTGCCGGCGCCGTTCATCTTGACGAAGGGGCGGGTCATCACGGACCGATATAGAGACGGAATGGACCTCAGGCGAGGGAACGGCGTTAAGCTGGACCATGAGTCGAACCAGAGCCGCGCCCAGGTCCGTTCCCGAAAAGGCCCAGGGGCTGCGGCTGAGGGCGCGCCTGCGCTACCTCTACCACGGCGGCTCGGCCCTGGCGGTGCGGTTCCGGCTGGCGGTGATCGTCATCGACTTCGCCATCATCGGATTCTTCCTCGCCGCCCCGATCCTGCGCGAGGCGGGCTGGGCCTTCTATGTGATCGACTATGCCATCGCCGCCATTGTCGCGCTGGATCTGGCCGCGCGCGCCTATGCTCACACGGACTGGAGAGATTGGCTCAGGAAGCCGGTCACCTGGATCGATCTGTTCGTGCTGGCGACCCTGCTTTTTCCGGGCTGGCTGTTCAACTTCGGCTTCCTGCGTCTGTTGCGGCTCTGGACCCTGCTCAACTCGGATTTCTTCTGGCGTACGGTGGGCCGGAAGTACGACGACACCCGGGTGGAGGAGATCACCCGCGCCCTCGCGTCTCTGGTAACTTTCATCTTCGTGGTGACCGGCTTTGTCTATGCCACCTTCCGCGGCAGCCACCCGGGGATCAGCGGCTATCTGGACGCCCTGTATTTCACCGTCGCCACCCTGACGACGACCGGGTTCGGAGACATCACCCTGCCCGGTAACTGGGGTCGGATGCTGTCGATCGTGGTCATGCTGACCGGCATCACCCTGTTTCTTCGGCTGGCCCAGACCCTGTTCAAGCCGCACAAGGTCAAGTTTCCCTGCCCCACCTGCGGCCTGCAGAAACACGATCCGGACGCGGTGCATTGCAAGGCGTGCGGGGTGGTGCTGTGCATACCCGATGACGGGGCGTGAGGGGGTGGCTGGTGGTTGGTGGCTGGTGGCCAGTGATTGCGGCTTCTCTGGCGGCGGAAGGGCGGCGCGGTCAGTGCTGCCCCCAGCAAGCCACCAGCCACTCCTTCCCAAGATGACAAAGCCGTAACCTCGGCCCGCTTCGGCTTGTGGCCGACCCTCCGCCCGGTAAGGTGCCGACTGAAAAACCGTCCGGGATGCTGCCCATGATCCGCACCGCCGCGCTTGCCGCGCTTCTCGTTTCCACCGCCCTTTGCTCGAGCGCCATGGCCCAGACACCGACCCCGCCCAATCCGCCGCTGGCGGAAGGCGCCTTCGCCACCTCGGATGCGACCGACCCCTATGTGTGGCTGGAAGAGGTCGACGGCGAGCGCGCCATGGCCTGGGTCAACGCCCACAATGAGCATTCGCTGGGCGTGCTGCGCGGCGATCCGCGCTTCGAGGGTCTGCACCAGCAGGCGCTCGAGATCGTCCAGTCGCGCGACCGCATTCCCTCGCCCGGCTTCAACCACGACGGCACGATCGACAATTTCTGGCAGGACGCCACCCATGTGCGCGGCATCTGGCGCACCACGACGCTGGACAGCTACCGCACTGATGCGCCGCAGTGGGAGACCATCCTCGACATCGACGCCCTGGCCGCGTCCGAGGGCAAGAACTGGGTCTACAAGGGCGCGACCTGCCTGCCGCCGGACGAGACCCGCTGCCTCGTCTCCCTGTCGGATGGCGGCAAGGACGCCGTGACCATCCGCGAATTCGACCGCACCACCCGCACCTTCGTGGACCCGGTTTCGGGGGGCGGCTTCGTGCTTGAGGAATCCAAGGGCGGGGCGAGCTGGGTGGATGAAAACACCCTGCTGATCTCCCGCGACTTCGGCCCCGGCACCCTGACCAGCTCGGGCTATCCGATGATCGTCAAGGTGCTGACGCGGGGCCAGACCATCGATCAGGCGCGGACCGTCTTCACCGGCCAGCCGACCGACGTCTCGGTGTCGGGCTACACCCTGCGCGACGCCGACGGCGTGGTGCGGGCGACCCTGATCAACCGGGGCGTCAGCTTCTATGAAGGCGAGACCCACCGCCTGAACGCCGACGGCACGACGACCCGGCTGGAGCTGCCGGCCAAGTCGAACATCAATGCGCTCGTCCGTGGACAGATGGTCTTCACCACGGATCAGGACTGGACCGCGCCTTCGGGGCAGGCGTTCAAAACCGGCGACGTCATCGCCTATGATCTGGCGGCCTGGCTGGCCGATCCGACCGTGCAGGCCCAGCTGGTCATCCGGCCCGGTGCGCGCGAGGCCATCGAGGGCATCTCCAACACCCGCAACAAGCTGGTCGTCGCCCTGTACGAAAACGTGCGCGGCTCGGTCTATGTCTATGAGCCCAATCCTTCGGGCGAATGGGCGCGCAGCCGTCTGGACCTGCCGGCCAACGTCTCGGTCGGCGTCGGCTCGGCCAGCGAGCGGGACGACCGCGTCTTCGTCAGCGTCACCGGCTATCTGAACCCGTCCAGCCTGTTCCTCGCCGACGCGGCGACCGGCGAGGCGGACCTGACCAAAACCCTGCCGGCCAAGTTCAACGCCGAGGGGATGAAGGTCGACCAGTTCGAGGCCCGCTCGGCCGACGGGACCATGGTTCCCTATTTCGTCGTCCATCGCGGCGACATGGCCATGGACGGCTCCAACGCGACCCTGCTGTACGGCTACGGCGGCTTCCAGTCGTCGCTGCTGCCCGGCTATTCGGCCACCGTCGGCAAGCTGTGGCTCGAACGGGGCGGGGTCTATGTCATCGCCAACACGCGCGGCGGCGGCGAGTTCGGCCCCAACTGGCACCAGGCGGCCCTGCAGGCCAACCGCCAGCGGGCGCATGAGGACTATCAGGCCGTGGCCATGGACCTGATCGCGCGCGGCGTCACCAGCCAGCCGAAACTGGGCATCATGGGCGGCTCGCAGGGCGGGCTGTTCATGGGGGCGATGCTGACCCAGCGCCCGGACCTGATCAACGCCGCCGTCATCCAGGTGCCCCTGTTCGACATGCTGCGCTTCCACCGCCTGCTGGCCGGGGCCAGCTGGATCGCGGAATACGGCAATCCGGACGTCCCGGCGGAACGGGCCTGGATCCAGGCCTATTCGCCCTACCAGAATCTGCGCGCCGACCAGCCCTATCCCGAGGTCTTCATCCACACCTCGACCAAGGACGACCGCGTCCACCCGGGCCACGCCCGCAAGGCGGCGGCGCGGCTGGAGGAGCTCGGCTATCCGGTGCTGTTCTACGAAAATACCGACGGCGGCCACGGCGCGGCCGCCAATCTGCGCGAGACCGCGCGTCGGCTGGCGCTGGAATACACCTATCTGACGCGGCGACTGATGGACACGCAGATCCCGGCGCCGGAGTAGGATTCACATTCCTCCCCCATCGGGGGAGGGGGACCATCCGAAGGATGGTGGAGGGGGTTTGACC
>JALYPS010000209.1 GCA_030856285.1 Pseudomonadota bacterium | reverse complement strand
AGGTTCCGGCCATCATCATCTCCATCGCCGCCGGCTTCCTCGTCTCCAAGGCGGGCGTCGAGGGCACGGCCGACAAGGCCCTGGTCGCCCAGCTGGCCACCAACCCGGTCAGCCTTGGCGTCGTCTCGGCCGCCTCCGGCCTTATCGGCCTGATCCCCGGCATGCCGCTGATCCCGTTCGCGGCCCTGTCCCTCGGCGCCGGCTTCATGGCCTGGCGTCTGGGCCGTCAGCGGCTCAAGCCCAAGCCGACCGAGGCCGAGATGGCCGCCACCGCCTCCGGCCCCAAGGAAGACGTCGAGGAGCCGATCGGCACCGCCCTGGCCATCGACGAGGTCAAGATCGAACTCGGCTATTCCCTGCTGTCCCTGATCAACGACCTCGAGGGGCGCCGTCTGACAGATCAGGTCCGCGCCCTGCGCCGCTCACTGGCCCAGGAGTACGGCTTCGTCATGCCGTCGGTGCGCATCCTCGACAACATGCGCCTGGGCACCCAGGGCTACGCCATCCGCATCAAGGAGATGGAGGCCGGGCAGGGCGAGGTCCGCCTCGGCTCGTTGATGGCCATGGATCCCGCCGGCCGCCAGGTCGAACTGCCCGGAGAACACACCAAGGAGCCGGCCTTCGGTCTGCCCGCCACATGGATCGACGAAAGCCTGCGCGAGGAGGCGACCTTCCGCGGCTACACCATCGTCGACCCCTCGACGGTGCTGACCACCCACCTGACCGAAATTCTCAAGGAGAATATGGCGGATCTGCTGACCTATGCCGAGGTGCAGAAGCTGCTCAAGGAACTGGGGACCGAAGAGAAGAAGCTGGTCGACGAACTGATCCCGTCGGTGGTCACGGTGACCACGCTGCAAAGGGTGCTCCAGACGCTGTTGCGCGAAAAGGTCTCGATCCGCGACCTGGGCGCCATCCTGGAAGGGCTGGCCGAGGCCGCGCCGCTTACCAGCTCGGTCACCACCCTGGTCGAACATGTCCGCGGCCGCCTGGCCCGTCAGCTGTGCTGGCAGCACAAGGGCGAAGACGGCGCCCTGCCCATCGTCACCCTGTCGCCGGAATGGGAAGCCGCCTTCGCCGACGCTCTCGTCGGTCAGGGCGAAGACCGCCAGCTGGCCATGGCCCCGTCGCGACTGCAGGACTTCATCCGCGCCGTCCGCGATGTCTTTGAACGCGCGGCCATGGCCGGCGAGACCGCCGTCCTCCTGACCGGCCCCCAGATCCGCCCCTATGTCCGCTCGATCATCGAACGGTTCCGCGGTCAGACGGTGGTCATGAGCCAGAACGAAGTCCACCCGAGGGCCCGGCTGAGGACGATCGGGACAGTCTGACTATTGAACTTCCGTCCAGCCCCCCGCCGAGGCCGCGCGCGCCGCGTCGTTGGCGGGACGGGCCACCAGTCCGGACTGGGTGATCCAGACCTCGTATTTGGCGCCGTCGGCCATCGGCATATAGGCGCCGCCACCGTACAGGGTGTCGACCGCGTCAACGTATTTCCGGTATTTCCGCGCCGTATCCCAGGCGCTGACCCTCCAGGGCAGCCAGTCCGGTCCGGCGTCGCCGCCGGTCAACGGATGCACGCTGCGCGTCGCATTGATCTCCTGCTCGATCGACTGATAGCGGCCCGACAGCCGGTCCAGCCGGTACTGGGTGTCCAGACCCAGCACATTGGCCCAGGGCTTCCACTTGAGCACCTGCGCCTCGATGCGCCACTCGTCGCCGTGCAGCGGATACAGATTGCTGACCCCCGGTGCGTTCTCGCCCATGCCGGGCTGCATCACCGTGGCTTCGAAATACTGCGGCCCCAGCTGCCGGGTCTGGATCGTCGCCACGGGCCGCTCATAGGTCAGCCGGCCATAGGTCTGGACGTCCAGCGCCAGCAGGCCGGCGATCGCCGCCGCGGCCATGAAACCCGCGCCGCCGGCGCCCACCAGCAGGCCGCTGAACACCCGACCCTGGAACAGGGCCATCAGGCCGCGGAGCAGCAGAACAGCGCCAAGCAAGCCAACGACCGCCGGAGCGATCCACCACCACCAAACCATATCAATCTCCCCCGAACCCCACGGGGTGTAATCATTACCCTAAATCCTCAGGACAGCGAGGGTTTCTCCCGTTACGCGACTGGACAGGGCCAAACGCCCCGCTAATGCTCCCCCACGATGATTTCGGCCCTCCGCCCCACGCTCCTGGCGTTCAGTCAGTTCGTCCGTACGCCGACGCTCGGACGGCGCGTGGCGGGCATGCTGGCGCTGGCCCTTGTGCTGATGCTGGCGCTCAACCTCGCCGTCTTTGTTCTCATCCAGCGGACTCTCGACTTCAACGACACTGTCGAGGAAGCGCAGCAGGTCCGCCTTGTCTCTCGTGAAGTGCTGACCCGCGTAGTCGATGCGGAGACCGGCCAGCGCGGCTTCCTGCTCACCGCCAGCTCGGAGTATCTGTCGATCCATGGCGACGCGGTTCGGGCGCTTCCGGATCTGCTGGCCGAGTTAATGGGCCTGACTGTCGGCGATCCCGATCTGGGTCCCCGGGTTGAAAACCTCGCAGAGCTGTCTGACCGTCGCCTGGCCGTGATGGCGCGGACCATCTCGCTGGGCCGGACCGGCCGTATCGACGAGGCGACCTCGATCATTCGCAGCGGTGAAGGCAAGCGGCTGATGGACGCCCTGCGGATTGAAATCGCCGCGATCGACGAGATTCAGACCACCCGGCTTCAGGTCCGGACGCGCCAGTCGGAGTGGGCGGCCAATATCACGGTCGCCGCCAACGCCCTCGGCGGAGCCATGATCCTCGTCCTCGCCGGCGCCAGCGCATGGCTGATCCGCCGTTACGTCTTTGAGATCCAGGCCGCCCGGGACACGCTCGACCGGATGAACGCCGGGCTGGAGCAGAAGGTGCGCGACCGCACCTCCGAACTTACCCGCGCCAATGAAGAGATCCAGCGCTTCGCCTATATCGTCAGCCATGATCTGCGCGCGCCGTTGGTCAACGTCATGGGCTATACCGCTGAGCTTGAGCAGGCCGGGCGGATCATCGACAAACAGATGACGGCGGTGGAGACCAAGGCGCCCAAACTGGTCGAACAGGACGCACTGACCGCTGTGCGGGACGATGTCCCCGAGGCGGTGGGGTTCATCCGGGCCTCGACAGAAAAGATGGATCGCCTGATCAACGCCATCCTCAAGCTGTCGCGCGAAGGGCGCCGCAATCTGGTCCCCGAAACGCTCGACATGACCGTCATGGTCCAGAACATCGCCGACAGCGTCCGTCACCAGACCCAGGCGTCGGGGGCCGAGATCGTGGTCGAGCCCCTGCCGCAGCTGGAAAGCGACCGCCTGTCCGTCGAGCAGGTGATGGGCAACCTGATCGACAACGCGGTGAAGTACCTCGACCCGTCCCGGACAGGCCGGATCGTGGTCACCGGCGAGCCTGTTGATGGCGGCTGGATCGTGTACCGGGTCGCCGACAACGGCCGGGGCGTCTCCGACCGGGATCACGAGCGGATTTTCGAGCTCTTCCGCCGCGCCGGGAAGCAGGATCGGCCCGGCGAGGGGCTGGGCCTGGCCTTCGTCCGTAACAGCGTCAGGCGTCTGGGCGGCGAGATCACACTGAAGTCAGAGCTTGGTAAGGGCTCGACATTTATGCTGAAATTCCCCACACGCCTCATCCTCCCCGACGCCGGAGACTATGCATGAGCAACGCCGTCAAGATCGTGATGGTCGAGGACGACCTCGGTCACGCCAAGCTGATCGAAAAAAACATTCGCCGCGCCAACATCTCCAACGACATCGAGCATTTCGCCGATGGCGGTTCGGCCATGGACTATCTGTTCAGCGAGGACGTCCGGGCGGATGGACCGATGCTGATCCTGCTGGACCTCAACCTGCCGGACATGTCGGGCACCGACATCCTGGTCCGGGTCAAGAACGACGACCGGCTCAAGCGTGCGCCGGTGGTGATCCTGACCACCACCGACGACAAGCAGGAAATCCAGCGCTGCTACGACCTGGGCTGCAACGTCTACATCACCAAGCCGGTCGATTATGAAAGCTTCGCGGGGGCCATTCGCCAGCTCGGGCTGTTCCTATCTGTCATGCAGTCCCCGGACATTGAGTGAGTGTTGCAGTGAGGGCTGAAGGCGACGTCATCCGCCTGCTTTACATCGACGATGACCGCGGCCTGTCGCGGCTGGTCGAGAAGGAGCTGGGGCGTCACGGCTATGTCGTGACCAGCGCGCCCGACGGCGACGCGGGCCTGCAGACCCTCGTCGACCGGCCGGGCGACTTCGACGTCGTCGCCCTCGACCACTATATGCCGGGCCGCGAGGGTCTGGACGTCCTGCCCGAGATCATCGCCCTGCCGGACCCGCCGCCGGTGGTCTATGTCACCGGGGCCCAGGAAGGCCGCATCGCCGTCACCGCCCTGCGCGCCGGCGCCGCCGACTACGTCATCAAGGACGTGTCCGAGGACTTCACGGCCCTGCTGCGCAACGCCCTCGAGGACGCCCTGCACCGCCGCCGGCTGCAGCGCGAACACGACGCTTCCCAGGAAGAGGTCCGCATCGCCCGCGACCGCGCCGAGGCCATGCTGCGCGAGGTCAACCACCGCGTCGGCAACTCCCTGCAGCTGGTCTCCAGCTTCATGTCGCTGCAGCTGCGCCATCTGGTCGATGAGGGCGCCCGCGCCGCGCTCAAGGAATCCCAGGCGCGGATCGAGGCCGTCGCCCACGTTCACCGCCGGCTCTACACCTCGGGCGACATGTCCTCTGTGGCGATGGACGAATATCTCGAGGGCCTGATCGACGAACTCTCGCAGTCCCTCTGCCCGAATGAGGGCGGCTGCTCCATCCATCTGGAGGCCGCGCACATGCGGGTCTCGACCGATCAGGCCGTATCGCTCGGCGTGGTCGTCACCGAACTGGTCACCAATGCGGTGAAATACGCCTATGAGCCGGGCAACCCCGGCCAGATTCGCGTCAGCCTGAGGGAAGACCCCGGCGGGCGCGCCATTCTGACGGTTGAGGACGACGGTCCCGGCATGGGCGACGGCGGCGTCAAGGGCACCGGTCTGGGGGGCAAGATCATCTCCGCCATGGCCTCGGGCCTGCGGTCGGCGGTCGAGTTTGACAAGGCCCACAAGGGCGTGCGCGCCCATCTGACGTTCGATCTCTGACCATGTCCGCCACGCTCCAGTTCGGAATCGCCGAGCCCGGCCTCGGCTACCGCCCGCGCCCCACCGCCTTCGGTCTGGTCGTTCAAGACCGAAAGCTGGCCTGCGTCCGGGTCGATCGGGGCGAAGGCAGCTATTTCGACCTGCCGGGCGGCGCCGTCGACGGCGACGAGACCGAGGAACAGGCTGTCGTCCGCGAGTTTCTCGAGGAAACCGGCATGACGGTGCGTCCGCTCGTCCGCATCGCCGAAGCGTCCCAGTATTTCTGCAAGTCGGATGGCGAGCCGATCAACAACATCGGCGGCTTCTGGATCGCCGAACAGCTGTCGCTCGACCCCGCCGCCAAGGTCGAGGCCGACCATGAGCTGGTATGGCTCGATCCGAACGAGGCCCTCGCCCAACTCCGCCACGACGCCCACGCCTGGGCTCTGACGGCCTGGCTGCGACGCGGCTTCTAGCTCCACAGTACGGAACGCGAACCGCTATGGTTCGCTCTTCTGGACCAGGCATCGCCAGCTCGGCGATGCGTCAGTCAGGAGATTTCCCATGCCCGATCATGATCGAGTCGAAGGCGCCGCCAAGAACCTGGGCGGCAACATCAAGGAAGCCGCCGGCAAGCTGACCGGTGACGAAAAACTCAAGGCCGAGGGCCGCGCCGAACAGGTTGAGGGCAAGGTCCAGAACGCCGTGGGCGGACTGAAAGACACCCTGCGCGAAGACAAGCGCAACTAGGCCGTCTCCGGATCGGTACGACGCCGCGTCCGCACCCCGGGCGCGGCGTTGTCATGTCAGCGTGGGGGCAGGGCCCGGCAGCGCGCGATCCAGGCGTCCTGGCTCTCGAGCGTGGCCGGCTGGTCGCACGGCTCCACCGCCGGCCGCAGAGATTCCTGCAATCGGTCCAGCGCCGCCTCGGCTTCCGCTCCGTCACCACATACCCGCGACAGCGAGCCGCCGAATCCGTCCTGCGAACGCCGCATCACCATCCGGCAGTTATCCGGCGCGGCGGCGCTCCCTCCGGCTCCAGACGGCTCGGTCGCCAGCCCGGCGCGGGCCATCGCCAGCCGGTTGCGGGCCTGGCGGCGG
>JALYPS010000169.1 GCA_030856285.1 Pseudomonadota bacterium | reverse complement strand
TCTCCAGATAGGCCTTCAGCCGCACCTCGGGGAAAAGCGTCGTCAGATGGTCGTTCCAGTCCTTCAACGTCGCCCGCTCGCCCGGCAGGGCGTCCAGCCCTTCGGTCATGAAGCGTCGGAACGACCGGCCCGACAGGTCGACATAGGTCTCGCCGCGCTTGGCGAAATACATCGGCACGTCCAGCGCATAGTCGGCGTAGCGCTCGTAGCCGAAGCCGTCCTGGAAGACGAAGTCCAGCATGCCGGTGCGGTCCGGATCGGTGTCGGTCCAGACATTGGCGCGCGACGACAGGAAGCCGCTGGGTTTGCCCTCGATGAAGGGCGAACAGGCGAACAGGGCGGTGGCGATCGGCTGCAGCGCCAGCGAGGTGCGGAATTTGGCGACCATGTCGGCCTCGTCCGCGAAGTCCAGGTTCGACTGGATGGTGCAGGTGCGCAGCATCATGTCGAGGCCCAGCGACCCCTTCTTCGGCATGTAGGCGCGCATGATCTTGTAGCGGCCCTTGGGCATGACAGGCACGTCCTCGCGCCGCCACATCGGATCAAAGCCGGCGCCGATGAAGCCGAGGTTCAGCTGATCGGCGACCTGTTTGACCTCCATCAGATGCTGGCCGGTCTCGTTGCAGATGTCGTGCACGTCCTTCAGCGGCGCGCCCGACAGTTCGAACTGGCCGCCGGGCTCCAGCGAGATCGAGGCGGTCATCCCCTCGTCGTTCTTGCGCTCAAGGGCGATGACGTATCCGGCCTCCTCGACCGGCGCCCAGCCGAACCGTTGCAAGCCGGTCAGCATGGCCATGATGCCGCCCTCGCCCTCATAGGCGGGACGACGCAGGGTCGACCGGTCAAAGCCGAATTTCTCGTGCTCGGCGCCGATGCGCCACTGGTCCTTCGGCTTCGCGCCCTTCGACATGGCGCCGATCAGGTCATCCCGGGAAAGCGGCGCGGCGTCGGTCATGCGGTAGTCCAGCCCCTCGTGTCGCCGCTAGATGGGCAGACGGAGCGGCCGGCTCAAGCCCCATTCTGCTCCCGCATGGATAAGGCCGCCCTGGGGCTTATCGCTCCCAGTCCCCCACGGCCGCCTGCCACAGGGTCAGGGCGGCGATGGCGGCGGTGTCGGCCCGCAGAATCCGCGGCCCCAGCGACACGGCGGTGGTGAAGGGCAGGGCCTTCAGCCGCTCCCGCTCCTCCGGCGAAAAACCGCCCTCCGGACCGATCAGAATGGCCCAGGAGCCCGTATCCGCCAGCGCCCCCATCACCGGCGCCCCGCCAGTCTCGTCGCAGAACATCAGCAGCCGCCCGGGCTCCCAGCCGTCCAGCAGGTCCGCCAGCTTCACCGGCTCGTCGATCACCGGCACGTCCAGCCGCCCGGTCTGCTCGGCGGCCTCGATGGCGATGGCGTCCAGCCGGTCCATCCGCACGTGCTGGGTCTGGGTCCGGTGGGTGACCACCAGCCCGACCCGCCGCGCGCCGAGCTCGGTGGCCTTCTCGACCGCGAACTCCAGCGCGGACTTCTTCACGACGCTGATCAGCAACTGCAAATCCGGCCCGATGGCCTGGGGACGCACCAGTTCCTCGGCCCGCAGCACTGCCCCCTTCTTGAGGATTTCAGTGATGACGCAGCGCCATTCACCGTCGCGCCCATTGAAGGCCAGCAGCGAGTCCCCGAGCTTCAGCCGCATCACCTGGGTCAGGTAACGCGACTGGTCCAGCGTCGGCAGGACGGCGGCTTCGGCGGCGAGGGAGGCAGGGACGTGGAGGCGGATCATCGGGTGTAGTGATACCGGCACTGGGCGATCAGCAAGCCATCGTCGGTCTTTCGGTAGATCAGGCGGTGGCCCTCATTGATACGGCGAGACCACCAGCCGGAGAACTCGCCCCTCAGAGGTTCGGGCTTGCCTGTGCCGGTAAAGGGGGTGCGACCGCATTCCTTGATCAAGACGTTGATTTTGGCGAGCAGTTTGCGGTCATGGACCTGCCAGTGGAGATAGTCTTCCCATCCCTCGTCCTGGAATGTGACCTTCATTCGATCAGGTCGCGGACCTGGCCTTTCCCGGCGTCCAGTTCCGCGATCGATTTGCGCAGGCGTTCAGCGTTCGCCGGGCTGCGCAGGAGATAGTCGGTCTCCTGCCAGGAGGTGAAGTCCTCCAACGACATCAGCACGGCGGCGGGCTTGCCGCCCTCGCGGGTAATGATCGTGTAGTCGTGATCCGCCGTGACCCGCTCGATATTCGCGGCGAGGTTCTTGCGGAGTTCGGTAACCGAGATCGCGTTCATTCGCTTTATGTACGTTATTGCGTACGTTAAATCAAGATCGTCTACAGCGTCCGAGCGATCAGCAGCTTCATGATCTCGTTGGTCCCGCCGTAGATCCGCTGGACCCGCGCATCCTTGTACAGCTGGGCGATCGGATATTCGTTCATATAGCCGTAGCCGCCGTGCAGCTGCAGCATCTCGTCGATCACCTCGCCCTGGATGTCGGTGACCCAGTATTTGGCCATCGAGGCCGTCGCGGCGTCCAGCTTGCCCTGCAGGTGCAGGCCCAGGCAGTGGTCGACGAAGACCTTCGCGACAGTCAGTTTCGTCTTCACCTCGGCCAGTTTGAACTGGGTGTTCTGGAAGTCGATCACTCGTTTCCCGAACGCCTTGCGCTCCTTCACATAGGCCAGCGTCTCCTTCAGTCCGCGTTCGGCGGCGGCCACGCCCTGTATGGCGATGTTCAGCCGCTCCTGCGGCAGCTGCTGCATCAGCTGGATGAAGCCCTGACCCTCGGTCCCGCCGATGATGTTCTCGCCGGGGACCTTCACGTCGTTGAAGAACAGCTCGGAGGTGTCGTTCCCCTCCATGCCGAGCTTGTGCAGGTTCCGGCCGCGCTCGAAGCCCTCAGCGCCGTCGGTTTCGACCACGATCAGCGAGGTGCCCTTGGCGCCCTCGGCCGGATCGGTCTTGGCCACGACGATGATGAAATTGGCCAGCTGGCCGTTGGTGATGAAGGTCTTGGACCCGTTCACCACATACTGGTTGCCCTGTTTGACGGCGGTGGTCTTGACCCCCTGCAGGTCGGACCCGGCGCCCGGCTCGGTCATGGCGATGGCGCCGACCAGTTCACCCGACTGCAGCCGCGGCAGCCAGCGCGCCTTCTGCTCCTCGGTGCCGTAGTGCCAGATGTAGGGCATGACGATCGCATTGTGCAGCGAGATGCCGAAATGATCCGCGCCCTTCCAGCCCAGCTGGCGCATCAGCACCACCTCGTGCCGGTAGTCCCCGCCCATACCGCCGTCTTCCTCGGGCATCGACAGACCCAGCAGGCCGGCGTCGCCCGACTGGTTCCACAGTTCGCGCGGCACGGATGAGTTGGCCAGCCAGGTCTGCACCGCCTCGGGCGAGGTGTGCTCGTCGATCCATTTGCCGACGGAGTCGGAGAAGAGGACGATCTCCTCT
>JALYPS010000164.1 GCA_030856285.1 Pseudomonadota bacterium | reverse complement strand
TGCCAGCTTCGCCGCCACAGGAGAGAACCACCATGCTGCATCGTCTGGCCGCCGCCTTGGCGCTCACACTTGTGCTCGCGGCGCCCGCCGCCGCTGACACCCTTGTCGTCACCGCTGCCCGCATGGTCGATGTCGAGCGAGGCCGCTACGTCGACCATCCCGTCGTGGTCGTCACCGACGGCCGGATCACGTCGGTCGGGACCGCGGTCCCGGCCAACCTGCCCGCCGACGCGCGCCGGCTGGACCTGCCGGGCCTGACCCTGTTGCCGGGTCTGATCGACATGCACGTTCATCTGGCTTCGACGCCCTATGTCTCGGGCTGGAACGAGCTGGACTACGCCGACGATTTCGGCCCCGTCCTGCAGGTCGGCCATGCCCGCGCCAATCTGATGGCCGGCTTCACCACGGTGCGGAACCTGGGCGGACCCGACTTCGCCGACGTCGCCCTGCGTCAGGCCATTGACGGCGGCTTTGTCGAGGGGCCGCGGGTCATCCCGGCGGGCGCGTCGTTCGGGGCCACAGGTGGACATTGCGACGAGAACGGACTGCCGCGCTCATACGACCGCGCCAACCCCTTCAATGCCGACGGCGTCGAGGCCGCCCGCCACAGCGTGCGTGAGGTGCGCAAATACGGAGCCCAGGTGATCAAGGTCTGCGCCACCGGAGGCGTCTTTTCGCGCAATACCGAGCCCGGCCAGCAGCAGATGACCCTGGCCGAACTGACCGCCGTGGCCGACGAGGCGCACATGTGGGGCCTCAAGGTCGCCGCCCACGCCCACGGCGCCTCGGGCATCGCTGACGCCATCCGCGCCGGGATCGACACCATCGAACACGCCTCGCTGATCGACGCCGAGGGCATCCGCCTTGCGGTCCAGCACGGGACCTGGCTGTCGATGGACATCTACAACACCGACTTCACCCAGGAGACGGGGACGCAGTTCGGCACGACCGAAGACAATCTGCGCAAGGATCGCGAGATCGGTCAGTTACAGCGTGATAATTTCCGCGCCGCCCATCGCGCCGGGGCCCGGATGATCTTTGGCTCGGACGCTGCCATCTATCCGCACGGCCAGAACGCCCGGCAGTTCGCCGTCATGGTCGAATACGGCATGACCCCCGCCGAGGCGATCCGTTCCGCCACCTGGAACGCCGCCCAGGCCCTCGGCCGCGAACGCGATGTCGGGGCCATCGCTGCGGGCCGCTACGGCGACCTGATGGCCGTGTCAGGCGACCCGCTCGCCGATGTCCGGATGCTCGAAACCGTGCCCGTGGTCATCAAGGGCGGGGCGGTGGTCCGGGACGTGCGCTGACGGTCTCAGCCGATGTAAACCCGCGGCACCCGGGCGTTGATTGCGCTGAGCAGCTCATAGCCGATGGTGCCAGCGGCGGCTCCCGCATCATCCAGCATCCGGTTGGCGCCGAACAGCTCGATCCGGTCCCCGACGGCGACCTCCAGCCCGGTTACATCGACAGCGCAGGCGTCCATCGACACCCGGCCCACGATCGGCCGCAGCTCGCCCACCACGAAGACCTGCCCACGCGGACTGTAGCTGCGCAATACGCCGTCGGCGTAGCCGGCCGCGCAGGTGGCGATGCGCATCGGCCGCGCCGCCGTGAAGGTCCGGGAATAGCCCACCGTCTCGCCGGCCGGGACGTCCAGCACCTGAAGCACCTCGGCCGCCAGCGTGGCGACGGGCCGGATGCGGGCGTCCGGTCGGCCTTCCGGACCGCCGCCGTACAGGCAGATGCCGGGTCGCGTCGCGTCGAAGGCGTAGTCGGCGCCGAGAAAGACTCCGCCCGAATTGGCGAACGACCGCAACGCGCCCGGATACCGGGCCGAGGCCGCGGCGAAGGCGTCCCGCTGACGCGCGTTGAAGGGCTCGGCGGGGTCGTCGGCGCAGGCGAGGTGACTGAGCACCAGATCCAGTCCTTCGAACGGCTCCGGCGCGGCGTCAGCGCGGAAGCCCAGCCGGTTCATGCCGGTGTCGATCTGAACCCCGCAGGCCCCGCCTCCGGCGGCCCGCCATTCGGACAGCTGGGCGTCGGCGTTCAGCACCGGTCGCAGGTTGGCCGCGCGCAGCCGGGCGGCGCGTCCAGTCAGGCAACCGTCCAGCACATAGATGGCCGGTTCGGCGCCGAGCGCGTCTCGCAGCCGCTCGCCCTCGCTGGTCCGCGCCACGAAGAAGGTCCGCGCGCCCTCGGCCATCAGCCGCTGCGAGCAGGCGGCCGCGCCGAGGCCATAGCTGTCAGCCTTGACCACCGGATGCACGGGCACGCCGCCGATCGCTTCCAGCGTCCGGAAATTCGCGGCGAGGGCTTTCAGATCGACGGTGAGCGTGGCCGGGGCGGGCATACCGTCATCTATGGCGACAGGCTTGTGCGATGCAACACGCTACTCCGGCCGAGGGGTCAGCGCGGCGTCCTGGCCTTGTACGGTGCTCTCGGGGCCGCGGGCTTGCCACGGGCATCCTTGGCCGCCCACGGACGGTCGCCGCCCTTGGGCTTGCCCTTCCACGGCTTGTCGCCGGCCGCGGTCGGAGCGACCTCGGCGTCGGAGCGGGGGGTCCAGGGTGTCTTGCCCTCAACCGCGGGCTTCTTCACCCACGGCTTCTTGCCGGGAGGCGTCGGGTCGCTGGGGGTGCGCTTGACCCACGGCTTCTTGCCCTCGGCGGCAGGGGCGGGCGCGTCGTCCCGCTTGACCCAGGGCTTTTGGTCGGCCTGCGGACGGTCCTCGCGGGCCTTCCATGCGGGCTTGTCGGCAGTCTCCTCGCGCTTGACCCAGGGCTTCTTGCCCTCGGCCGCCGGGGCAGCCTCCTCCCGCTTGACCCAGGGCTTCCTGGCGGCTTCCGGACGATCCTCGCGCGGCTTCCAGGCCGGCTTGTCGCCGCCTTCCTCGCGGGCCTTCCAGGGCTTGCGCTCGGGACGGTCGCCGGTCGGACGGTCGCCTGCGGGCTTCTTGTCCCAGCGGCTGACCGGCTTCTCGGATGGGCCCGGCTTGACGGCCGGGTCGATCTTGACGCCGTCCTCGAGGCCCAGCGCGATCGCGGCCTCGAACCTGGCCTGCATCTCCTGGGTGATCTCGAACTTGGTCTCGCGCTCGAAGATCTTGATCGAGCCGATATCGCGCTTGGTCACGTGACCGAGGCGGCAGATGGTCGGCATCAGCCATTTCGGATCGGCGTTCTTGTCGCGGCCGATATTGATCCGGTACCAGGTCATGTCGCCGCCGCGGGCGAAGTCCGTGTACGGGACGTCAGCCTGGCCCTTGTCGTTCTTGCCGGTCTCCTGTTGGCGCTTCATCCGGTCGTCGTCATAGACGTCTTCCGGTGCCGGCAGCTTCTGCTGGTACAGGCGGATCAGGGCGGCTGCGACCTGCTCGGGCGTGCTCTTCTCGAGCAACTGCTTGCCGAGCGCGAGGACCGCCTCGTCCTCGACCGGCGCGACCAACACGGGATCGGCCAGCATGCGGACATGGTCGTTGGCCAGGATCATCTCGGCCGAGGGCGGGCCCGACCATTCGGCCTTGATCGAGGCCGACTGGAGCATCAGCTCGACCTTGCGGCGGCGCGTATAGCTGACCAGCAGGACGGAGACGCCCTTCTTGCCGGCGCGGCCCGTGCGGCCCGAACGGTGCAGCAGGCCGGCCTTGTTGACCGGAATTTCGGCGTGGATGACCAAGCCCAGATCGGGCAGGTCGAGGCCGCGGGCGGCGACGTCGGTGGCGACGCAGACGCGGGCGTGGCCGTCGCGCAGGGCCTGCAGGGCCTCCGAGCGCTGGCTCTGGGTCAGTTCGCCGGACAGGCCGACGACCGAGAAGCCGCGCTCACGCAGGGACGAGGTCAGATGCTTCACCCGCTCGCGGGTGTTGGCGAAGACCAGCGCGCCGGGGGCTTCGAAATAGCGAAGCACGTTCACGACAGCGAGTTCGACCTCGTTCGGGGCGACCCGGATGGCCTTGTATTCGATGTCGGCGTGCGAGGTGTTGCCGGCGACGGTGTCGATGCGGATGGCGTCGCGCTGATAGGTCTTGGCCAGTTGCACGATGTCGCGCGCCAGGGTGGCCGAGAACATCAGGGTGCGGCGTGCGGCCGGGGCGCCCTCGAGGATGAACGTCAGATCCTCGTGGAACCCCATGTCCAGCATTTCGTCGGCTTCATCCAGGACGACGGCCTTCAGCGTCGACAGGTCCAGCGATCCGCGCTCGAGGTGGTCGCGCAGGCGGCCGGGGGTGCCGACGACAATATGGCAGCCGCGCTCCAGCGCCCGGCGCTCGACCTTGGGATCCATGCCGCCGACGCAGGAGACGATGCGGGCTCCGGTCTGGGCGTAGAGCCATTGCAGCTCGTTCGAGACCTGCAGGGCCAGTTCGCGGGTGGGGGCGATGACCAGGGCGACCGGCGCGCCGAACTCGGCGAATTTCTCGGCCTCGCCCAGCAGAGTGGGGGCGAGGGCCAGACCGAAGGCGACGGTCTTGCCGGATCCGGTCTGGGCGGAGACCAGCAGGTCGCGGCCCTGTTCGGCCTCCAGCACGGCGGACTGCACCGGCGTGGGCTCGGCATAGCCGCGTTCGGAAAGGGCGCGGTCAAGCGCGGGATGACTGGCTGGGAAGGGCATGGGGCGGTCCAATAGCACGATTCAGCGCGCGAACGGTCGGCGCGGAAGGCGGCGGACGGCGGCGTATGAGGGGAAATAACGGCGGAATGGTGAAAGCCGCGAAATTGAGGCTGCGCCCCTCCGGGGATTGTCGTCGGCTTTACCAATTGGAGACCCTGCGGGGCGGATACTGGACGGGTTCACACAGGCATTCCCCATGTTCGTGCTTCGCGCCGCTGGTTCAACCCTCCTGATCTACGCCCTGTTCAATGCCGCCTTCGGCCTGAACCGGCAGGAGCTGCCATGGGTGATGTCGGCCATCCTGCTGACGATCGGCGGGGTTGCACTGTTTGTGGCGCAGCCCTGGTCGCGGATCGTGGTGCTGGCGTCCGCCGCCGCCGCCGCGGCAGTCGGCGCAATCAGCCAGTTCAGAACGGCGCAGGACGTCAACATCAGCCTTGAGTCCGCCACGGTGGCCTGGGCGCTGTGGTCCGCGCTGTGGCTGGCGACCGCCTACATCGGCACCAAATATCTGTCCGACAAGGGCGTGGTACTGCAGGAATTGTAGGACGAACCCCGGTCGCCGACACGGTCGATTAAGGCTCTTGCTGTAGGACTCGGCGCTCGTTCAACGAACCTGCGGGCCGTGTCCGGCCCCACTGGAAAATGTTGTGAGCCGTTACGCCTCCACCCCCGAACCGGGCCCTCCCCGTCCTGACGGCGACGCCGTGACGGGGATTGAGCGATTCCTGGGCGCCTCGGGTGGATCGATCGCGCTGAAATTCGCCTTTGTCGGCCCGGCGGTCTTCCTGCTGGCCGTCGGCGGAATAGACCTTCTGGCAGTCAACCGCTCACAGGACCGGCTGCAGACCATCGCCGATGGCGCCGCCGCGGCGGGCGCGGAGGCCCTGGAACCGGCTGGTGACATCGCCAGCGCCCGCATGCGCGCGGCCGCCTTCGTCGGCGCCGAGATGCGCCAGTGGCCCGACGCCCCGGCCTATGAGGCGAAATA
>JALYPS010000142.1 GCA_030856285.1 Pseudomonadota bacterium | reverse complement strand
CTCGGCCCGGATGGCCTTGGGGTCGTAGGCGTCGCTGTCCACCCAGTCGATGAAACTGAGCCCCGTCGGCTCGACCTCCTTCAGGTATTTCTCCAGCGTATAGTCCAGCACCCCGGTCAGCCCCTCGCGGTGGTGCAGGTACCTCTTGTCCAGCTGTTTGATCGCCTCGGAGATCGGCTCGCCCAGGTGGAAGTGGCGGTAGAAAACCGCCATCATCCCCGCCCGGTCCGCCCCTGACTTGCAATGGATCAGCACCGGGTAGTCGATCGTCCGGAACAGCTCGCGCGCCCGATGCACCCGGTCCCGCTGCGGCGGATCGCGTGAGTCCAGCGGCGCGTCGATCAGGGTCAGGCCCAGCCGTTCGCAGGCGTCCTTCTCCAACGCATAGTAGGCCTCGTCCCTCGCCCCGCGCAGGTTGATGATCGTCCTGATCCCCTTGGACTTCCAGTACGCCAGCTGCCGCGGCGACGGCTGGTTCGTCCGCACCAGATCCGGCCCCAGCCAGTGGCCGTTCATGAACCAGCGGCGCAGGAAGGCGTGATCCTTCCAGACATAGTCCCACCGCGCCTTGAACCGGCCGCCCGGGGTGCTGAGATCGTAACGCGCCATGGATCGCAGATAGCGGGTCACAACCGGCCCGTCATCCCGGAAGGGCTTGACGGACATATAGCTCGTCAGTTATCAATCCAATCAATAGCCAACGAGTTATGCGTTGCCATGCCAGAGACCCACGACCTCCTGTTCCGAACGCTCGCCGATCCGACCCGGCGAGCCATCTTCGAACGGCTGTGCCGGGACGGGGAACAGACGGTCGGAGCCCTGACCGCCCGCGCCGGCGTCTCGCAACCGGCCGTCTCCAAACACCTCGGCGTCCTGAAACTGGCCGGGCTGGTGCGCGACCGCCCCGAAGGCCGCCAGACCCACTACAGCGCCCAACTCGCCGCCCTCGCCCCGCTGACCGACTGGACCCGCCAGATGACCGATTTCTGGGAGACCCGGTTCGACGGGCTCGAAGAGCTGCTGACAAGGATGGACCAATGACCGTCGCCACCGAAACACGCTCCGTCGTCGTCGAACGCGAGTTCGCCTTTCCGCCCGAGAGGCTGTGGCGCGCCCTGACCCAGCCGCACCTGATCGAGGTCTGGCTGATGAAGAACGACTTCCAGCCCGTCGTCGGCCACAGCTTCAATCTTCGCGGAGACTGGGGCGGGGTGCTGGACTGCAAGGTCCTGTCGGTCGAGCCGAACCGGACCCTCTCCTACACCTGGGACTATGTGCACGATGATCCCGCCTACGATCTGAGAAGTGTGGTGACCTTCACCCTCACTCCGACGGACGCGGGCACCCATCTGCGCATGGAGCAGGCGGGCTTCCGGCCCGATCAGAAACAGGCCACCGGCGGCGCCCGGTTCGGATGGGCGCAGTTCTTCGACAAGCTGGACGATGTTCTGGCGCGAGCGGAGTAGCCGCAATGCCCGACCCCAAACTCCTCTCCGGCGGCAACCCCCAGATCGCCAAGGGCTATGGCGACGCCCCCGTCCAGGCCTGGATCGCCGCCGCCCCGGGGTGGAAAGGCGACGTCGCCCGCCGTCTCGACGCCCTGATCGAGCGCGCCGTCCCGGACGTGAGCAAGGCGGTCAAATGGAACACGCCTCTCTACGGTGTCGAGGAGGGGACGTGGTTCGCAAGCTTCCACGCCTTCGACCGATATCTGAAGATCGCCTTCTTCCGCGGCGCCGCACTGGACCCGGTTCCGCCCGTCGGGTCGAAACAGAGGGACGTGCGCTATTTTCACATCCATGAGAACGACCCGTTCGCCGAAGCCCAACTCGCCGACTGGCTGAAACAGGCCAGCCGGCTGCCCGGCGAGCGCATGTGACAGTGAGGAACGACAACCATGAACAAGAATGACAGCGCTGAGGGCGCGGAATTCCCCGGTTCATTCATCGACGCGAAGATCGCCGCCCTGGGCGACTGGCGCGGCGAGACCTTTACCCGCGTCCGGCGCCTCATCCACGAGGCCGACCCCGAGGTGGTCGAGACCGTGAAATGGCGCGGCGTGCCGGTGTGGGAGCACGCCGGCATCCTGTGCACCGGCGAGGTCTACAAGACCTATGTGAAGCTGACCTTCGCTAAAGGCGCCGCGCTCGACGATCCCACGGGTCTGTTCAATGCCAGCCTCGAAGGCGCCGCCCGGCGCGCCATCGACATCCATGAGGGGGCCGTCCTCGACGAGACCGCGTTCAAGGCCCTGATCCGCGCCGCCGTGGCGCTGAACACAGCGAAGAAGACGCGGGCCTGATTGGCCATTGCCTTGCCGCGACGCATGGGTGACGCTTGCATGGCCTGCCGCGCCGGGTGAGCGGCCTGTGCTAGAGCGAAATCGGTCTTGGTGGACGCAGTCCGCCAAGGCTCATTTCGCTCCAGCAAACTTCTCGACCATTTTTTGGATTCGGGTCGATTCGACCTGAAGCAAAAATGGTCCAGGCCCGAGGTATCGCTGAACCATGGCCCCCGGCTGTTTCCGCTTCGACCGCTTCCTGCTCGACCCCGGCGACCGCCGCTTGACGCGCGACGGCGCCCCGGTGGAACTGAACGCCCGCTATCTCGACGCCCTGTCCCTGCTGGTGCGCGAACAGGGCAAGCTGGTTTCCAAGGACCGGTTTCTCGACGAGGTCTGGCGGGGCGTGCCCGTCACCGACGAGGCCCTGACCCAGTGCATCCGGACGATCCGGCGCCAGCTCGGCGACGACGCCGCCAACCCGCGCTTCATCGAGACGGTGCCGAAGCACGGCTACCGCTTCATCGGCCCCGTCGAAACTCTCGAACCGGAGACCCGGGCTCCCGCTGCGCCAGCGCCCGCCGCGACGCCGACCACGTCATCGGCCCTGTTTTTCCAGCCCGGCGTCGCCGGAATGATCGGGGGCGGAGCCGCCGGCGTGCTCGGCGGCCTGTTCTACGGCCTGGGCGCCGCCCAGCCTCTGCAATCCGGCATGGGGGCGTCCTCGATCGTGCTCGTTCTAATCGCCCTCACCGCCGGGGTCGGGGTGATCGGGGGCGCCGGCGTCGGCATCGGAATCGCGGCGGCGAGATCCGCCTGGGGGCGCGCCTCGCCGGGGAGCATCATCGGCGGCGCCTTCGGCGGCCTGATCGTTGGAGCCGTGGTGAAACTGCTCGGCGTCGACGCCTTCAACCTTCTGTTCGGTCAGTCGCCGGGCGGGATGACCGGCGCAGGCGAAGGCGTCCTGCTGGGCGCCGCGATCGGGTTCGGGACCTGGCTGAGCGCGGGCCGCGCTTTGGGACTCAGGCTCAGCGTCGCCGCCACGGCGCTGACGGGCGCAGTCGTCGGCGGCCTGATTCCCGTGCTCGGCGGCCGGCTGATGGGCGGCAGTCTCGACCTGCTGGCCCGCCAGTTCCCGACCTCCCGCCTGAGCCTCGATCCGATCGGCCGCCTGTTCGGCGAACCGGTCTTCGGCCCGATCAGTCAGGCCGTCACCGGCGGCCTCGAAGGCGCCCTGTTCTGCGGCTCCGTCGTCGGGACCATCATTCTGATGCAGCGGCGTCCCGGGCGCGGCGCCTGACAGGCGCCGCCATGGGAATACACCGCGCGGTATCCCCGCTTGACTTGCCGCCCCAGCCGTCCGACCTCGGACCAATGACGCCGCCCATCCCTGTCGCCGACGAGAAAGAGCCGCTCCGCCCGCTGCTCGGCCGCATCTGGCGCGACTACCTTTCGCACCACCGGACGCCGTTGTTCCTGTCGATCGCCTGCGCCGCGATCGTCGGCGTCATGGCCGCCACGGTGCTGCAGCTGCTCGAGCCCGCCATCGACGGCCTGTTCCTTGGCGAGGCTGTGACCATCTGGGGTGTTTTCACCGTGCCGGCCGGCCGCGCGCTGGTCTGGATCCCCGTCATCATCATCGGCGCAGGCCTGATCTGGACCGCCGCGGCCCTCGGTCAGGCCGCGCTGGTCAACCGGCTCGGCCACGGCATCGTCGGCGACATCCAGGTGCGGCTGTTCGGAGCCATGATCCGCGCCGACCTCGCCCGCCTGCGCAGCCAGCATTCCGGCGGCTTCGTCTCCTCGGTCCTGTTCGACGCCAATCTGGTGCGCGAGGCCTTCACCAACGGTGTGGTCAACTACACCCAGCACGCCCTGACCCTGGTCGCGGTGATCGCCTACATGGCGTGGTCGGACTGGCGGCTGACGGCGATCGTGCTGCTGGGCGCGCCGCTGATCGCCTTCGTCATGCGCCGCTTCGGCAAGCGGATGCGCAAGGCCACCACCGGGGCCATGGTCGAGACCTCCAACCTCTCCACCGCCCTCATGGAGAACCTCGACGGCGTCCGCCTGATCAAGATCGAGAACCGCGAGGCGGCCGAGGAAGACCGCGTCGGTGAGGTCGTCGCCCGCCGCCAGCGCCATGTCATCAAGAGCGCCGACTCCCGCGCCTTCGCAGGCCCCTTCTCCAATCTGGTGGCCATGATCGTTGTCGCCGCCGTCATGGCCTACGCCGGCTGGCGCGCGCAGGACGGGGCCATGAGCGTCGGCGCCTTCGCCGCCTACATCGGCCTGCTGATGGCCGCCGGCCAGTCGCTGCGGCAGGTGACCAACCTGCAGACGGTCATGTCCGAGGGCCTGACCGCGGCGCGCCGCCTGTTCGCCGCCCTCGATATCCAGCCCGAGATCCGCGAAGCGCCCGACGCGGCCCCGCTGGCCGACGGCCCTGTCACCGTGGCCTTCCAGCGCGTCTCCTTCGCCTACGCCCCCACGCTTGAGGGCGGAGCGCCGACCCTGTCCGACGTGTCCCTTACGGTCGCCCCCGGAGAGACCGTGGCCCTCGTCGGCCCCTCGGGCGGTGGCAAGAGCACCATCCTCAGCCTTCTGCCGCGCTTCTATGACGTCACCGCGGGCGCTGTGACCGTCAACGGCCGCGATATCCGCGAGCTGAAGCTGCACGACCTGCGTTCGAAGATCGCCCTGGTGACCCAGGAACCGTTCCTCTTCGACGACACCCTCGCCGCCAACATCGCCTACGGCCGCCCCGGCGCGACCGCAGAGGACATCGTTGCGGCCGCCGAGGCCGCCGCCGCCCATGAGTTTATCAGCACCCTGCCCGAGGGCTACGCCACCCGCGCCGGCGAGGCGGGCCTGCGTCTGTCCGGCGGCCAGCGCCAGCGCATCGCCATCGCCCGCGCCTTCCTCAAGGACGCCCCCATCCTGCTGCTCGATGAGGCCACCAGCGCGCTCGACACCGAGAGCGAGGCCCTCGTTCAGGCCGCCCTCGATCGCCTGATGCAGGGCCGCGCCACCCTGATGATCGCCCACCGTCTGTCGACCGTACGCAACGCCGACCGCATCCACGTCATTGAGGCAGGCCGCGTCGTCGAGACCGGCAGCCACGCCGAACTGGTCAGGCTGGGCGGTCTCTATTCCCGCCTCGCGAAGCAGCAGTCGCTGGACGGGGACCCCGTCGCGGCGGTGATATGAGGCCGCTCCGCAACCCTCTCATCCAGGGCGTTCTCGCCTGGCTGTTGGCCGGCTGGATGCGGTTCTGCTTCGCCACTATCCGCTGGACCCACAGAAACGAGGATGTTGCTGATGCCGTCTGGAAACAGGGCGGCGGCGTGCTCTGCACCTTCTGGCATTCGCGCATCAGCCTCAGTCCCGCCTCCTGGCCGCTGGACCGCGCCCAGCCGGCCAAGGCGCTGGTCTCGCTCAGCCCCGACGGCCAGTTCCTTGCCCGCGCCCTGGCCTTGCAGGGCATTCCGGCGGTCCGGGGCTCCTCGGCCAACAAGGACAAGGCAGCCAGCGCCAAGGGCGGCTCCCAGGCCCTGCGCGACGGCCTGCGCCAGCTCAAGGTCGGCGCCCTTGCCATAACCCCCGACGGCCCCCGCGGCCCGGCCCGCCAAATGGCCGAAGGGCTGCCTCTGCTGGCGAAGCTTTCGAAATCCCCTGTGCTGTTCATCGGCCTGTCGTGCAACCCCGCTCTCCGCCTGAACAGCTGGGACCGGGCCGTCCTGCCCTTGCCGTTCGCCAGAGGCGCCATCGTTTGGGACGTCGCGGACTATCCCGAGGGCGCCGAACTGGCGGATGTCGCCCTGGCGTGGACCGGGCGTCTCAACGCGGTCGAGGCCGAAGCGGACGCCATCACCGGGCTGGATGCGTCTGGATGAGCCCCGCCCTGATCGCTTGGCGTTTGCTGACCCGCCTGCTGGAGCCACTGGCCCCGCGTCTGCTCGACGCCCGCGCCAAACAGGGCAAGGAAGATCCGGCCCGCGTCGATGAACGGCTCGGCCGCGCCTCCGTCGCCCGGCCCGAGGGTGATCTGGTCTGGCTCCACGGCGTCAGCGTCGGCGAGACCCTGTCGCTGCTGCCTGTCGTCGAACGCCTGCGCCGTCACCGACCGGACCTGTGTGTGCTCGTCACCTCCGGCACCCTGACCTCCGCGACCCTGCTGGCCCAGCGCCTGCCCGCGGGCGTCATTCACCAGTTCGCCCCGATCGACGCGCCGGGCGCCGTGACCGCCTTCCTCGACCACTGGCGGCCATCGCTGGCCGTCTTCGTCGAGAGCGAACTGTGGCCCAATCTGATCCTGGAAGCCCGTCGTCGCGGCGTGAAACTGGTCCTCGCCAGCGCCCGCATCACGGAAAAGACCGTCGAGGGCTGGCGCCGCTTCCCCGGCGCGGTCCGGGAAATCCTCACTGCTTTTGACCGCATCCTGCCGCAGGACGAGACCTCCTCCGCCCGGCTGCACAGCCTCGGCGCCCGGATCGACGGCCATGTGAATCTCAAACTCTCCGGCGAGGCCCCGCCGCATGACGCCGCCGCCTTCACCCGCCTCAGCGCCGCCATCGGCGACCGCCCGGTGGTCGTCGCCGCCAGCACCCATGACGGGGAGGAGATCGCGCTCGTCCGCGCCCTCGATCGGCTAACCGACCGGCTATGCCTGATCCTCGTCCCGCGCCATCCGGCCCGTAGCGCCGAAATCGCCGCAGCCCTGGAGCGCGACGGCTACCGCTTCGCCCGCCGCTCCGAAGGCCGCGAGCTGGACCGCGAGACCGACCTCTATCTGGCCGACACCCTCGGCGAGATGGGCCTGTTCCTGCGTCTGGCCGATGTGGTGGTGATGGGCGGCTCCTTCTCCGCCGCGCTCGAAAAGCCCCCCGTGGGCGGCCACAATCCGCTGGAACCCGCCCGTCTCGGCAAGCCCGCCGTCACCGGTCCCGACATGACCAACTGGGCCGCCGTCACGGGGGCTCTGGTTCAGGCCGGCGGTCTGACGGTGGTCGAGGCCCCGTGGGACCTGCCCGCCGTGATCGCCCCCCTGCTGGCCAATGACGACGCCGCCGGGGCCATGGGCGAGCGCGGCCGCCGCGCCGCCGCCGAGGCCGGCTCGGGCCTCGACCGTCTATGGGAGGCGCTCGCTTCCCTGCTCCCGCCCGCTCCCCAGCGAGGCCGCCGATGAAGCTCAACACCCCCCGATGGTGGTACACGCGCGACGCCCGACACGGCGCGATGGCGCGCACCCTGCTCAAGCCCCTGTCCTGGATCTGGGCCGCCGCCACCGCCCGCCGCATCGCCCGCGCCGTCCCGGTCGATCCCGGCGTGCCGATCATCTCGGTCGGCAATCTGACCGTCGGCGGCTCGGGCAAGACCCCTGTGACCCGCGAAGCCATCCGCCTGTTGCACGAAGCCGGGATCAACGCCCATGGCCTGTCGCGCGGCTATGGCGGATCGTTGCGCGAGCCGACGCAGGTCGACGCCGCCATCCACACCGCCGCCGATGTCGGCGACGAGCCCCTGATGCTGGCCCTCGGCGGCCCGACCTGGATCGCCCATGACCGCGTCGCCGGCGCGCGCGCGGCAGCGGCGGCCGGCGCCCAGGTTCTGGTCCTCGACGATGCCCACCAGAATCCGACGCTGACGAAAACGCTCAGCCTCATCGTGGTCGACGGTGAGACGCGCGGCGACGAATGGCCCTTCGGCGACGGCTCGGTGTTTCCGTCCGGGCCGATGCGCGAGAAACTGCGGCACGGTCTGGCCCGCGCCGACGCCGTCGTCGTCCTGCTGCCCGCCGACGCTTCGGGCGTTGATCCAGAACTGGTGGAGGCCTTCGGCGACCTGCCCGTCCATGTCGCCCGGCTGATGCCCGCCGCGCCGCCGCCCAAGGGACCCATCATCGGCTTCGCGGGCATCGCCAAGCCGTGGAAGGTGGAGCGCGCCCTCGACGCCGCCGGGGCCGAACTGATCGACTTCGCCCCCTTCCCTGACCACGCCGCCTTCCGCGAAGGCGATCTCGCCTTCCTCGCCGATCGCGCCGAGCGTGGTCACGCCCGTCTGGTCACCACCGAAAAGGACTGGTTCCGCCTGCCCCCCGAATGGCGGGCGCGGGTTCTCTCATGGCCGGTCAAGGCTACGTTTGAGGACGAGGCTGCGTTTCAGCGGATGTTGTTGACGGCGCTGAAGTCCTCCCCCATCGGGGGAGGGGGACCGCG
>JALYPS010000133.1 GCA_030856285.1 Pseudomonadota bacterium | reverse complement strand
GTCCGGATCGGGTTGACCGTGCCCTCGACATTCAGCGCCTTGCGCAGGCGGCCGACCTGAACGTCGACGGTGCGGGCCTCGACATAGACGTCACTGCCCCACACCGCGTCCAGCAGCTGTTCGCGGCTGAACACCCGGCCCGGGTGCTGCATCAGATGGTCCAGCAGGCGGAATTCGGTGGGGCCGAGGTGGATTTCCTGACCCGAGCGGCGGACGCGGTGGGCGACGCGGTCGATGACGATGTCGCCGTGGTTCAGGCGGTCGTCGGCCAGTCCGGGCCGGATGCGGCGCAGCACGGCGCGGATGCGGGCGATCAGCTCGCTCATCGAGAAGGGCTTGGTCAGATAGTCGTCGGCGCCGGTGTCGAGGCCGCGGATGCGGTCGCTTTCCTCGCCCCGCGCGGTCAGCATGATGATCGGCATGTTGCGGGTCTCGGACTTGCCGCGGATCCGGCGGCAGACCTCGATTCCCGACAGCTTGGGCAGCATCCAGTCCAGCAGCACCAGGTCCGGCAGACGCTCCTCGATCTGCAGCATGCCCTCCTCGCCATCGGAGGCGACGACGACGCGATAGCCTTCCTTCTCGAGGTTATAGGACAGGAGGGTCGCCAGGGCGTCCTCGTCTTCCATCACCAGAACATAGGGCTGCACGGGCGTATTCTCCGGTTTCAGGCGGGCGACAGCGGTTCGGCGGCTTCGGCGCCGCCGGGGTTCCAGCGGGGGCGCTCGCCCGTGAACTCCTGACCGGTGATCTCGTAGTAGATGGTTTCGGCGATGTTGGTGGCGTGGTCGCCGATCCGCTCAAGGTTCTTGGCCATGAACAGCAGGTGGGTGCCGGCGGTGATCGTGCGCGGGTCGCCCATCATGTAGGTCAGCAGCTCGCGGAACAGGGCGTTGTAGTGCTCATCGACCTCGTCATCGGTGTTCCAGACGGCGATGGCGCGGTCGATTTCCGAGGCGGCGTAGGCGTCCAGCACGTCGCGCAGGCGCATCGAGACCAGCTTGCCCATCCGCTCGATCGAGCGGGTCAGGGGCTGCATCGGCTCGCCTTCGGCGAGGATCAGGCCGCGCTTGGCGATGTTCTTGGCCAGGTCGCCGGTGCGCTCGAGATCGACCGCCAGCTTCATCGCGGCGAGGGTCCGGCGCAGGTCGGAGGCGACGGGCTGGCGCAGGGCGATCAGGCGAATGGCCTTGCGCTCGATGTCGCGGTGCATGGCGTCCAGCCGGGCGTCACGATCGACGACGGCGCGGGCCAGGGCGACGTCGCGGCGGGCCACCGAATCGACGGCGTCGGCGACCTGGGCCTCGGCCAGACCGCCCATGCGGGCGACCTCGGCCGTGAGCTGGTTCAGCTCGTCGCCATAGGCCTTGACGGTGTGCTGGGGCATGCGGGCGATCCTAGCCGAAACGGCCGGTAATGTAGTCGAGCGTGCGCCGCTCGCGGGGATTGGTGAAGATGTCTTCGGTGTCGCCGGTCTCGACAAGCCGCCCCATGTGGAAGAAGGCGGTGCGCTGGCTGACCCGGGCGGCCTGGGCCATGGAATGGGTGACGATGACGATGCAGTAGCGTTCGCGCAGTTCGTCGATCAGCTCCTCGATCTTGGCGGTGGCGATCGGGTCCAGGGCCGAGCAGGGCTCATCCATCAGGATGACTTCGGGCTCGACGGCGATGGCGCGGGCGATGACGAGGCGCTGCTGTTGTCCGCCGGACAGGCCGGTGCCGGGCGAGTGCAGGCGGTCCGCGACCTCTTCCCACAGGCCGGCGCGCTTCAGCGAGGCCTCGACCACGCCCTCGAGTTCGGATTTCGAGGCGGCGAGGCCGTGGATGCGGGGACCGTAGGCGACGTTCTCGAAGATGGTCTTCGGGAAGGGGTTCGGCTTCTGGAACACCATGCCGACGCGCGCGCGCAGCAGGACGGGATCGACGGATTTCGCATTGATGTCGTCGCCGTCCATCTCGATGCGGCCGGTGACCTTGCAGCCCGGAATGGTGTCGTTCATGCGGTTCATGGTCCGCAGGAAGGTCGACTTGCCGCAGCCCGAGGGGCCGATCAGGGCGGTGACGGTCTTGTCCGGGATGTCGAGCGTGACGTCATACAGCGCCTGTTTGCAGCTGTAGGAGACCGAGACGTCGCGGGCCGCGATCTTGGTCGGCCCCATCGGCGCGGAACTGTGCACCACCGGGGGAGCGGCGATCACGGGCGGACCGACAGGCGAGCCGCCGCCTTCGGTTCCGTCCGGTGCACGAAAGAGGTTGAATTTCATTCAGCTACCACCGGCGTTCGAACCGCCGCCGCAGGAAGATGGCGGCGGCGTTCATGACGATCATGAAGGCGAGAAGGACGAGGATGGCCGCGGCCGTCCGTTCGTGGAAGGCCCGCTCCGAGGCGTTTTCCCAGATGTAGACCAGCGACGGCAGGGCGCCGGTGGGCTCGCCGAAGGAGGCGGGGATGCCGGGGATGAAGCTGACCATGCCGATCAGCAGCAGCGGCGCCGTCTCGCCCAGCGCGTGGGCCATGGAAATGATGGCGCCGGTCATCACGCCCGGCATGGCCAGCGGCAGGGTGTGCTGGAACACCGTCTGGGTCTTCGATGCGCCCATGGCGAGGGCCGCCTCGCGGATCGAGGGCGGCACGGCTTTCAGCGAGGAGCGGGTGGCGATGATGATGGTCGGCAAGGCCATCAGGGCGAGGACCAGACCGCCGACCAGCGGACTGGCGCGGGGCAGGTGCATCCAGTTGATGAACAGGGCCAGACCCAGCAGGCCGTAGATGATCGACGGGACGGCGGCGAGGTTGTTGATATTGACCTCGATCAGGTCGGTGATCCGGCCCCGGGGTGCGAACTCTTCGAGATACAGGGCGGCGCCGACGCCCAGCGGAATGGCGATGAAGGCGGTGACCAGCAGCATCAGGGCCGAGCCGACCACGGCGCCCAGCACCCCGGCCAGCTCCGGCTCGGTGGAGTCGCCCTTGGTGAACAGGCCGCTGTTGAAATGGGCGGCGACCTGACCGGACGCCTTCATCCGGTCCAGCCAGTCGATCTGTTCGTCGCTGACGCGGCGCTGGTCGGCAGGGGTGTCGCGCGAAATCTCGTGCTTGAAATACAGGTCGGCGTCATCGGACACCGGGGCTGCGATCGGCACCGTCTGGCCGACCAGATTGGGATTGTTCTGGATGCGGGCGGCGGCGGCGAATTTGAGTTCGGATGAGAACAGGCTGCGCATCGCCGCAGCCTTCGTGCCCTGCGCATCATCGACGACGCCCATGCGGACCAGCTGCTGCTCGGCGACCAGCAGTTCGAAATTGGTCCCTTGCGGGTAGGCGCGATCGACCCGGGCGGGATCCATATAGACCGGCACGGTGACGGTGTGGGTGTAGAAGGCCGTGTGGCCCTGTTCGATGATCCGGCCCAGCAGCAGCAGCAGGAAGCCGACGGCCACGCCGATGGCGAGCAGGCCGTAGAGCTTGAACCGCCCCTCGCGGGCGTAACGCCGCTTGAGCCCGGCTCGCAGACGTTCGGCGCGCATTTCGGAGGTGACAGGCGTCTCAGTCATACTGCTGCCGGTAGGTCTGGACGATGCGCTGGGCGACGATGTTCAGCACCAGGGTGACCAGGAACAGGGTCAGGCCGAGGCCGAAGGCGGACAGGGTCTTGGGGCTGTTGAACTCTTGGTCGCCGGTCAGCAGGGTGACGATCTGGACCGTGACGGTGGTGACGGTGTCGAGCGGGTTCAGGGTCATGCGGGCGGCGAGGCCGGCGGCCATGGTGACAATCATGGTCTCGCCGATGGCGCGCGACATGGCCAGCAGCATGGCGCCGGCGACGCCGGGCAGGGCGGCGGGCAGCAGGACCCGTTTCACCGTCTCCGACTTCGTCGCGCCCATGGCGTAGGAGCCGTCGCGCAGGCTCTGCGGCACGGCGTTGATGATGTCGTCGGACAGGGAGCTGACGAAGGGGATCAGCATGATTCCCATGACCGCGCCGGCGACGAGGGCCATCTGGTTCTGCACCAGCATCAGATACTGGCCGAGGCCGTCCAGCGGCCCGCCGACCATCAAGGCGCCGAGGCCGTTAAAGAATTCGCGGAAGGCCGGGCCGACGGTCAGGGCGGCGAAGAAGCCGTAGACTACGGTCGGCACACCGGCGAGAATTTCAAGCACCGGTTTGACCGTCGCCCGGAAGATCGGTCCGGCGTACTCCGACAGATAGATGGCCGAGAACAGCCCGACCGGCGCGGCCACGGCCATGGCGATGATCATGATCAGGAAGGTGCCCACGAACAGGGGCAGGGCGCCGAAGGCCCCGGTCGAACCAACCTGATCGGCCCGGATGGCGGTCTGTGGGCTCCACTGGGTTCCGAACAGGAACTCGGCGATGGGGACCGAGCTGAAGAAGCGGATGGAATCGTAGACCAGCGAAGCGATGATGCCGACTGTGGTCAGGACGGCCACGGCCGAACAGGCGAACAGCAGGCCGACGATCCAGCCCTCGACGCGGTTTCGCGCCCTCATGTTCGGGCGGATCTGGCTGAAGACGAAAAGAGCGCCGAGCAGGGCGGCGAGCGCCGCGCAGACAATGCCGCCGAGATCGAGCATCTGGCCGATGCGGGCGGCGCGCCGGCCCTCTGTGGGCAGCAGTTCGGCATAGGGAGCCGGCCAGATCTGAACGGCCGGCCGGCCGG
>JALYPS010000074.1 GCA_030856285.1 Pseudomonadota bacterium | reverse complement strand
GAGCGGCCATGTTCAGTCTCCTTGCCGGGGAGAATGCGCCAGTGGGGGATATGTTCGGGGGAGCGGGGCGGAAAAGCCCCGCGACCGTCCGTCAGGCCGCGTCGCCGTTCGTCGTGCCCTCGCCGAGGGTCTCACGCAGCGCGGGTAGTCGCCTCCGGCTGATTGGCAGCGCGTCGCCGTCCTGCATGAGCAAGGTCCAGCGCCCGCCTTTCCGGACATAGCCAGTGGCCTGGGCCAGATTGGCGATCACGGAGCGGTGGATGCGCAGAAATCCCGTCGGCAGCTCGATTTCCAGCCGGTCGAGCCGGGCGGCGTGAAGCAGGCAGCGCCCGTCGGTCAGCTGCAGCTCCACATAGTCGTCAGCCCCGACGACGGCGATGATGTCCACGATCGGGACCAGTTCGACCCCCCGCGAGGACGCCACCGTCAGGCGATCGGGTTGATCGGCCGCTCGCGTCAGGGCCGCCTCGCGACCCTGATCCTCGCGGCTTAGCCGGATGACCTCGACCATCAGCAGGGGCAGGATCAGGGAGGCGGCCAGAAGAAAGAAGGACAGGTCCAGAAGCCACATGGGAAACAGCAGGCCGACGCTGAGAAACAGCGCGAGCCAGGCCAGGCCCGGACGGGCTCCGGGGCGCCTGCGGTGGACCCCGACCGCAGTGGCGACCGCCGCCAAACTCGCTCCGATGATCAGGGCCCAACCGGCCTTGAGGTCGAAACCGGGGACGAGAAGCGTGGAGGCGACCGCGACCAGGGCGATGCCGGTCAGGGTCCGTCGAGCCTTCGGAAAAAACCGCGAGGCGGCGTAAGCTGCCAGTAGGACCGAGAAGGCCGCGGCCAGCAACCAGATGCCGCTCAGCCGCCAGACATGGAACGGATAGGCATACGGATACAGGCTCCGAAGGCTCTCCACGATCGCCTGAAGGCCCGCAACTCCGGCCATGGCCGCCAGCGTCAGGCTGGAGCCCGTGCGGCGCATCAGGTGGATCACGCCAAACCCGAACGCGGCGGCGAACAGGGCTCCAGCAGCGACGAAGGTGAGGGCCAGAAAGGCGCTGCGCGTCGCGAGGGGGTAAGGCGCGACCATCAAGGCCCCGACCGGCTGGTCCAGCCGCAGCCCGCCATGAAAGGACGACAGGTGGACGACGAGGACATTGCCTTGCGGCCGCCAGATCGAATCCTGGATCAGGAAGGCGGTCTGGTAGCGCCCGGGAACCTCCGTCTCCGCCGAATCCCCCGGCCGGCCATTGGCGCCCAGCCGTACGCCGTTGAGCCAGATCTCCGACGAGACGATGCCGGCGATATACAGGGCCTCGGGTCGATCTTCGGTCGGCGCGGCGAGGGTGGACCGAATCCACATTTCCCGGCCTTGAGGATCGATGACGCCTTCCAGCGGCCGGCAGTCGCCAAGGACCGGCCCGCGTGAGTCGGCGCCCCCGCGACAAGTCTCCCAGCGCAATTCCTGGGCGCTAGCCGCCGTCGTGAACCACGACAGGAACAACGCAATGATGATGGTCCGCCACATCCGCCCAGCCTAGCGCACCGTTGACCGAAAGGCGCTGCTGTTGACCGACCCGCAGGGGCCGTTCGCCGAACCCGCAGGACAGGCGGAACTTCATCCGGCTCAACTGTCGGCATGACAAACTCATTCCTGAGCCGCCGCTCCCTCCTCGCCGCCGCCGGCCTCGCCGTGCCGGGCTTCGCCCTCGCCCAATCCCACGCCGGACCGTTCCGTTTCGCGGGCTGGCGCGGCGCGGAAACGGACGCCGAGCGTGGCTTCTTCGAGGTGCCGGAGGATCGCCGCGACCCGGCTTCCCGGCGCATTTCGCTGAGCTATGTCCGCTTCCCCTCGACAGCGGCGCGGCCCGGTCCGCCCATCGTCTATCTGGCGGGCGGTCCCGGCGGCGCCGCCACAGGCGCGGCGACCGGACCCCGGTTCCCGATCTTCATGGCGCTGCGCGAGGTGGCGGACGTCATCGCCTTCGACCAGCGCGGAACCGGCCTGTCCAACCACATCCCGCCGCGCGCCCCCTTGACGGGACCGCTGCCCGCCCTGACCCGGGAGGCCCTGACCCGGCATTTTCGCGACGAGTTTCAGACGGCCTGGGCAGACTGGACCGGGGCGGGGGTCTCGATGCGGGGATACAATACGGCCGAGAGCGCCGACGACATCGACGCCCTGCGCCGGCATCTCGGCGCCGAAAAGATAGACCTGTGGGGCATTAGTTACGGCGCCCATCTGGCCCTGTCCGTACTGAAACGACATGGAAACCGGATCGGCCGCGTCGCGCTGGCCAGCCTCGAAGGCCAGGACCAGACCGTGAAGCGCCCGGCTCACCTGGACGCCTATCTGCAACGGGTCGATTCGCTGCTGGACGCCGATCAGGCGGTCCGCGCCGCTGTTCCCGACCTGCCCGCCCTGATGCGGCGTGTGCACGCTCGGCTCGAGGCGGCGCCGGCGCCCCTCACGGTGGCGGGACCGGTCGGGCCGATGGCGCTCGAGGTCGGCGGCTTCGCTGTGCAGTTGCTGGCAGGCAGCCTGATCGCCAATCCCGGAACGCTCGCCCTGCTGCCGGGCCTCTATCTGGCGCTCGACGCGGGTCAGACCGACGCGCTCGCACCCTTCCTGGGCAGTATGGCGGGGCAATTGGGCGTCACCGGCATGCCCGAGGCGATGGATCTGGCCTCCGGCATATCGGCCGCCCGGCTGAACCTGATCGAGGCCGAGGCGCGGACCGCCGTCCTCGGCGACGCCCTCAACTTCCCGATGCCGCATCTGCTGGGCGCGGTGGAGGGCGTGGACCTGGGTGACGACTTCCGCGCGTCGTTCCGGATCGAAACCCCGGCGCTTTTGGTGGCCGGAACGCTCGACGGCCGCACGCCGCTGGAGGAACAGGCGGAGGTCGCCGCGCAGTTCCAGCACCGGACCCAGGTGACCGTCGAAAACGCGGGCCACAACGTCTTCGAGTCCCATCCGGACGTTCAGGACCTGATCATGCGTTTCTTCCGTGGAGAGACGGTGGCGGACACCTCGCTGAGCCTCCCGCGGCCGACCTTCCGTCTGGCCTGACCGTCTGGCGCCACGGGGGTGGACTGAGGCGGGGTCGGGGGACCTCGCCCACGCTCCCTTCGCCTGCTAATCCAGTGCGACATGCGCCGCATCCTGGACTTCATCCTCAACATGGAAGGCCGCCGCTGGCGGGCGGCGCTGGCGACGGCGCTGTTGCTCGGCGCGACGGTCGGCCTGCTGGCGATCGGCAAGAGCCAGCTGGGGCTGGCCGCCGAGGAGAACCTCGAGGCCTGGCTGCAGGGCTATCGCGGCAGCCCCTGGGCGTTCGCCGCCACCATCGGCCTGTTCATCGCCGCCGCCTTCATCGGCGTGCCGCAGTTCATCCTGATCGCGGCCTGTGTGGTGGCCTTCGGACCCTCGCTCGGGTTCGCCTACAGCTGGGCCGCGACCGTGGTCTCGGCGGGCGTGACCTACTGGCTGGGGCGGGGGCCGACGGCGCGGCTGGTCGACCGGTTCGGCGGTCGCACCATGGGCCGGCTGAAGGGCTTTGTCGGCAAGAACGCCTTCTACGCCAGCTTCATGATCCGCAATGTGCCTTCGGCGCCCTTCATCGTCGTCAACATGGCGTTCGGCGCAACCCGGGCGTCGTTTCCCGCCTTCCTCGCCGGCTGCGCCCTCGGCGTCCTGCCCAAGACCGCCCTGGTGGCCTTCTTTGGCGGGGCGGTGGTGGCGGCGGTCAGCGGCGACGGCGTCTGGACCTCGCTGATCCTGGCCGGGGTCGCGGTCGTGTGGCTTGGCCTGATGCTGGGCGTCCGCGAACTGGTGAAACGGCGCGAGGCCGCATCCGGCGCGGATTGACTCCGGTCCACGCTTCACCGGCATCCGGGGTGTACCAGTGCAATAAGTCATTGAAAAACAATGCCTCACTCAGCTACTGCTAAGCTTGTGCGAGCACTACGGCTTGGCAGCGGAAGGGCGCGCGATGGACATTGATGCATTGATCGCCCAGCACCGCTTCATCATCGACAAGATCTCGGTCCTGGGAGGGGTGTGCGGCGACATCAAGACTCGCGCCGACGCCAACGAGGCCCGCCAGCTGATCGACGAGATCGGTCCCGAATTGGTGGCCCACCTGGCGATCGAAGACGCCGAGCTCTATCCCTTGCTCCTGAAGTCTCCGGACGCCGGTCTTCGCACCATTGGCTTAGAGGCCCTCAACGGCATCGGGGTCATCCTCGCCGTGTGGGTTCGATTCCGCGATCACTGGACGGCGGACGCCATGCTGGCGGACACAGGCCGCTTCGCCGCGGCGACGACGGCGGTGGTGGGTGCGCTGTCTGTGCGGATCGAGATGGAGCAGGACAGCCTGTACCCGGCCGCAGAGGCGGCGATGCGTGGAGCTGCGCTGGCCGGCGATTCCCGCTGAACTCCGGTCACGCCTTGAGCTGACGTGCATCTGATCTTGCTGAGGAAATTTACGGTTTCAGCTTCAAGTTATTGTGAGGAATCATTGATTTGGATCATGTTATTTAAAGCATGTTAAGTCGTCGGGAGTACTTTCTCTGGAGTAGGGAGTATCGACATGGACATGCAGGCGCTGAGCCGACAGCATCGGTCGATCATCGACAAGGCTTCGCTGATCGGAGGCTGCTGTCGCCAGATCAAGACGCGCGCGGATGCCGCTGAGGCCCGCCGGCTGATCATGGACATCGATCTGGAACTGGTCGCCCATCTGACAATCGAGGACGCCGAACTTTACCCCATGCTGATGGGCGCCCGGGACGCGGGGCTGCGCCTTCTTGGCGAAGAGGCCTTCGAGGCCGCCGCCCGCCGCGGCCGGCGAGTCGATACGGCGGCCTGAGCGCCGGTCACGGCTTCGACAGCGACGCTTGCGAGGGCTTGTATTCGCCGTCACACACGGGCAAACGAACCGTAAGGTCGGTCAGGCGATAACGATCAGGAGGCGGTGCGTGGGGATGCGCGTCGCCGGGGCGTCGCCGAAGCGGATCGAGACTGACGCAAGCCCCCGTAAGGCCCGAACGAACGGTATCCCGGACCCATGTTCTCCAGCATTTTCGGCGCGATCTCCAACGACATCGCCATCGACCTCGGCACCGCCAACACCCTCATCTACATGAAGGGCAAGGGCATCGTGCTGAACGAACCGTCCGTGGTCGCCCTGAGAAACGTCGGTGGGCGGAAGATCGTCCACGCCGTGGGTATCGAGGCCAAGCAGATGCTCGGCCGCACGCCCGGTCACATGGAAGCCATTCGTCCCATGCGCGACGGGGTCATCGCCGACTTCGAAGTCGCTGAAGAGATGATCAAGCACTTCATCCGCAAGGTTCATAACCGCAAGGGCTTCGTGAACCCCAAGGTCATCGTCTGCGTGCCGTCGGGCGCCACCGCCGTCGAACGCCGCGCCATCAACGATTCCTGCCTCAATGCCTCGGCCCGCCGCGTCGGCCTGATCGACGAGCCGATGGCCGCGGCGATCGGCGCCGGCCTGCCGATCCACGAGCCGACCGGCTCGATGGTCGTCGACATCGGCGGCGGCACCACCGAGGTGGCCGTCCTGTCGCTGTCGGGCATCGTCTATTCGCGTTCGGTCCGCGTCGGCGGCGACAAGATGGACGAGGCGATCATCAGCTACATGCGCCGGAACCATAACCTTCTGATCGGCGAGACCACCGCCGAGCGCATCAAGAAGGACATCGGCACCGCCCGCATCCCGGCCGACGGCGA
>JALYPS010000032.1 GCA_030856285.1 Pseudomonadota bacterium | reverse complement strand
GAGGTGCGCGTCTCCCTGCGCTCCCGCGCCCGTCTGGTCGCGCTGGGCGAGGCGGTGGCGAAGATCAACCACGACCTGCGCAACATGCTGACTTCGGCGCAGATGGCGTCCGAGCGGTTGGCCGATTTGCCTGACCCTGAGGTGGCCCGCGTCCTGCCCCGGCTGGAGCGGGCCCTGGGCCGGGCCGCCGCCCTTTCGCGCAATGTGCTGGAGTACGGAAAGAGCGAGGAGCCGCCGCCCCAGCGCGTCCGCATCCCGCTGGCGCCGGCCATCGCAGCGGCGGCCGAGGACGCCGGACTGACGGCGGAGGGCGTCCGCCTCACGAAATCCATTCCGGCGCGGCTGAGCATTCACGCAGACGGCGACCAGTTGCACCGCGTGCTGGTCAATCTGATGCGCAACGCCCGTCAGGCCATCGAGAGCGACCCGACCCGCCGCACGGGCCGCAAGGGCGTGGTCCGTGTCACCGCCTCAACCGAGGACGGCGACTGCATCATTCACATCACCGACGACGGCCCCGGCATTCCGCCGCGCCTGTCGGAAAGCCTGTTCGAGCCCTTCGTCAGCGGCCGGGCCTCGGATGGGGCCGGTCTGGGACTGGCCATCTCGCGGGAACTGGCGGCCAGTCACGGCGGCGCCCTGACCCTCGTCGAGACGGGGCCAACGGGCACAACCTTCGCCCTGCGGCTGCCACACTGACGGGACCAAATCGCCCGACCGGCGTTATCGCTGGCGGAACCGGACGAAGCCGCCCAGCTTCGTCGCACGCTTTTTGCTCATGAGGCCCAGTATGACCCGTTTCACAACCGCCGCCGTGGCCGCCCTGCTGCTGGTCGCCGCCCCGGTCCTCGCCCAGACGACGCCGCAGCAGGTCCCGCTCAAGCCCACCGGGCAGACCACCGCGCCGGCGAATGCCGCCCCGACGCCGGGCTCTGAGGAATGGCTGCGGCTGCGCGGCGAAAGCTATAGCGCGGCATCGGAGGCCGAGCAGGATCCTGACGAGGTCGCCGAGACCATCCGCCTGAACGCCGCGATCGCCGCCCGCAACGACGCCGCCGAACGCAGCGAAATCGAGGGCGCCGCGGCCTGGCAGGCTGAGGACTCCCGCTGGCGTGCCGAAGTTGCGCTACTGGAAACCCAGCGCGCCCAGTGGGAGGCCGACGCCGCGGCCGCCGAAGCCGCGCGTCTCCGGTACGAGCGCGAACGAGCCGCATGGGCCGCCGAGGTGGCCGCCTGCGAACGCAGTCCCCGTTCCTGCGTGGCCAGCACGCCGAAATACTGACGCGGATCGTGCAGGTCCTTTTGATCCACGGCGAGATCGGGTCGGGCAAGACGCGGCAGGCCGCGGCCTGGGTCGAGTCCGAAGCACTGGCTGGACGGAAAGTGGCGGGCGTGCTGGCCCTCAAGGCTCCGACAGGCCGCCAGTTCCTGGACATCGCCACCGGAGATCAAGTGGCTCTCGAGCATCCGACCGAGGACGAAATCGCTGTCCCGGTTGGCCGGTTCCAGTTCCGTCAGGCGGCGTTCGACTGGGCCGCCCAGCGCATTGAGCAATCCCTTGAACAGGCAGCTTCCGTGGTGATCGACGAGGTCGGTCCGCTGGAGCTGCGTGGGGCCGGCTTTGCGCCCCTGCTGGATCGACTGGCTCAGGACCGTCCTGAAGTCCAGCGGGTCCTACTGGTCCGCACCGGCCTGATCGACGCCGTCGCCGACCGGTTTTGCAAGGGAGCCACGACGGTTTTCGACCCGGCCCGTAACCTCTGACACACGGGTGTCGTATCCGACCCGACAGTTGCGCCCGGCACGGAGCCATGAGAGCGTCCAACTGCGCGCGACGGGAGGGACGATTGACCGATATCGCCGGCAGCCAGCCCGCCGGAAACTTGCACCCCCCGACCGGAAACCCTGTCTCCCCGACGCCCTATCCTGATCGACCGCTCCCGGACGGCCGCACCAACACCTGGCGGCATCCCGCCTGGGTGCGGCTCGCGCACTGGCTGAATGTCATCGCCGTCGTCGTGCTGATCATGAGCGGGCTCAATATCCTGCTGGCTCACCCGCATCTGTACTGGGGCGTCCGCTCGACCTTCGCCGATCCATGGATCAGCACCCCGACCCCGCCGGACTGGCTGCTGATCCCGCAGGGTCGAAACCTGGCCGAGGCGCGCAATTGGCATTTCCTGTTCGCCTGGGTCTTCGTCCTGAACGGGCTGGCCTATCTGCTGCTGGGGCTGATCACCCGCCGCTTCGGCCGCCGCCTGTGGCCGACGGGCGCGGACCTGAAGGGCATTGGCCCGTCAGTGGTGGAACACGCCCGCTTCCACTTCCCCACCGATGATCATGCCCGAACCTACAACGTCATCCAGAAGCTCACCTATCTGGCCATGATCCTGATCGTCCTGCCGATGATGCTGATCACGGGCCTGTCGATGTCGCCCGGCTTCAACGCCGTGGGCGGGGTGTTGCTGGACATCATGGGCGGGCGGCAGTCGGCGCGGACCCTGCATTTCATCTCGGCGGGCCTGATCGTCGGCTTCATCGTCATCCATGTCGGCCTGGTGATCTGGACCGGCCTGTTCAACAATATGCGCTCGATGATCACCGGCTGGTTTGTGATCGAGCCGCCCGGCTCCACGGCCGGACCGAAACTCCGACGCAAGCAGCCGACCGATGCGGGAGACACACCATGAACCGCCGCCGCTGGCTGACCGGCGCCCTGGGCGCCGCGGCGACCGCCATGCTCGCCGCCTGCGGTCAGGCCGGAACGAGTCTGGCCGAACAGGCGCGGCGGATGGGCGAGGGTCTGACCCGCCGGACGCAACGCCTGCTGATCCCGCGCGACGCCCTCGCGCCGACCTACAGCCGCGCCGAAATCTCGCCCGACTTCAAGGCCAACGGCTCCATCAGCCCGGCGGCGGCCGACTACAAGGCGCTCAAGGCCGATGACTTCGCGGGATACCGGCTGATCATAGACGGTCTGGTGGAACGGCCCCTGTCGCTTAGTCTGGCGGAACTGCGCACCCGCCCGTCGCAGAGCCAGATCACCAAACATGACTGCGTCGAGGGCTGGACCTCGATTGGCGAATGGACCGGCGTGCGGCTGGAGACCCTGCTCGAAGAGGCGGGGCTGAAGCCCGAGGCGCGCTACATCGTCTTCCACTGTTTCGACGCCCTGACCCAGACCGAGGACGGGGACCGCTACTATGAGAGCATCGACCTGATCGACGCGCGGCACCCGCAGACCATCCTCGCCTGGGCGATGAACGGCGAGACCCTGCCGGTGCCGCACGGTGCGCCGCTGCGGCTGAGGGTCGAGCGGCAACTGGGCTACAAACACGCGAAATACATCAAGCGGATCGAGGCGGTCGAAAGCTTCGCCCATATCGGCGGCGGCAAGGGCGGCTATTGGGAAGACCGGGGGTACGAGTGGTACGCGGGCATCTGACCCGGCGCGGGCTGGGGCTGGTGGCGGGGGCGGCGCTGATCGCCCCGGCGATCCCGGCAAGGGCCCGGTCGGTCAGCGTATTCGCAGCGACCCGTCACGGCCTTGTCAGCGCCCGTTTCGAGGGCGGGGTGCTGGCTTTCAAGGGCGTGCCGTACGGCGCCGACACGGGCCCGCGGCGGTTCCAGCCCCCGATACCGCCTGCGGCCTGGACAGAGCCGTTTGCAGGACGCGACTTCGGCCC
>JALYPS010000507.1 GCA_030856285.1 Pseudomonadota bacterium | reverse complement strand
ATCGCCCACATCGGCAAATCCTCCTGAGCCCCCTGCTGGCCCTGCTGATCAAGGCGGTCGTCTCCGCGATCCTGATCGTGGCGGCGTCCGAGGTGGCGCGTCGTCAGCCCGGCGTCGGCGCGCTGATCGCCTCGCTTCCGCTTGTGTCGGTGCTGGGGATGATCTGGCTCTGGACCGCCAGACCCGACGCCGGGAACATGGCGGACCACGCGGAGGCGACGTTCTGGTATGTGCTGCCATCGCTGCCAATGTTCCTGGTCATCCCGCTGCTGTTGCGGCGCGGGGTTCCGTTCTGGCTGGCATTGGGCCTCGGCTGCGCCCTCACGATCGGACTGTATGTGGCGATGACCGGCATCGGCCCGCGCTTCGGGCTGAAACTGTGAACATCAGAACTGTCGACGGCCTCTACTACGAAGTTCACGACGGTCCATTGGACGCATCGACCGTCCTGCTGTCGGCCGGGCTGGGCGGTTCCGCCGCCTTCTTCGCTCCGCAGATGGAGGCGCTGACCGCGCGGTTCCGGGTCGTGCTGTACGACCACCGCGGCACGGGCCGCAGCGACCGCGATCTGCCGTCGCCCTGTGCCGTTTCCGATATGACTGGGGACATCGCCAGGATCGTCGATGCGCTCGGCGAGGCGGCGGTGCATGTGGTCGGTCACGCGGCCGGCGGACTGGCCGCCCTGCAACTGGCGCTCGACAGCCCCTCGCAGGTGCTCAGCGTCACCGTGGTCAACGGCTGGAGCCGGCCCGATCCGCACATCGCCCGCTGTTTCCGCACCCGGATCAGCCTGCTGAACGACAGCGGGCCGGAGGCCTATGTCTACGCCCAGCCGCTGTTCCTCTATCCGGCGGACTGGATATCGCAGAAAGCGGAGCGGCTGGCCGAAGAGGAGCCGCACCACCTCGCCGGTTTCCAGGGGCGGGACAATATGCTGGCGCGGATCAACGCCCTGCTGGCCTTCGACATCGACGACCGGCTCGGCGAGATCGCCTGCCCCGTGCTGGTCAGCGCCAGCGCCGACGACATGCTGGTTCCGTCGCTGTGTTCGCGGAGGCTGGCTGCCCGGCTGCCGAATGCCGTGCTCGACGTCGCGCCCTGGGGCGGTCATGCCTTTACGGCGACGGTTCCGGATGCGTTCAATGCGACCCTGATCGCCTTTCTCTTCGGCGAACCCCTGCCCTGCTGAAGGATCACCCCATGGAAGTCGGCGTCTTCATTCCCATCGGCAACAACGGCTGGCTGATCTCCGAGACGGCGCCGCAGTACATGCCGTCGTTCGAGCTGAACAAAAAGGTGACCCAGGCGGCGGACCGCTATGGCCTCGACTTCGCCCTGTCGATGATCAAGTTGCGTGGGTTCGGCGGCAAGACGCAATTCTGGGAGCACAACCTCGAGAGCTTCACCCTGATGGCGGGACTGGCCGCCGTCACCGACCGGATCAAGCTGTTCGCCACGGCCGCCACGCTGACCATGCCGCCGGCCATCGTGGCGCGGATGGCGGCGACCATCGACTCCATCGCGCCGGGCCGGTTCGGCATCAATCTGATCACCGGCTGGGCCGAGGCGGAATACAGCCAGATGGGCCTGTGGCCGGGCGATAAACACTACAAGGACCGGTACAACTACCTGGCGGAGTACGCCCAGATCCTGCGCGACCTTTTCGACACCGGGGTGTCGAATTTCAAGGGCGACTATTTCACCATGACCGACTGCCGGGTCAGTCCCCGAGCCACCGACACCAAACTGATCTGCGCCGGATCGAGCACCGAGGGCCTGGCCTTTACGGCCCAGTATGCGGACTACAGCTTCGCCCTCGGCAAGGGCACCAACACCCCGACCGCCTTCGCCGACGTCAATGAACGGCTGCGAGCGGCGAAGGAAAAAACCGGTCGGGACGTCAGCGCCTATATCCTGTTCATGGTCATCGCTGACGAGACGGACGAGGCGGCCATGGCCAAGTGGGAGAGCTACCGCGACGGCGTCGACAAGGAGGCCGTGGCCTGGCTGGTCGGCCA
>JALYPS010000504.1 GCA_030856285.1 Pseudomonadota bacterium | reverse complement strand
AGCCTGACGCTCATCGCCGTTCCGGCGTTTGCGGCTGACCCCGGATCCGGGGCCGTCGCGCCCTCGGCGGCCCCGGCGGCCCCGGCGACCCCTGACCCCGAGCGGGCGCGGATGAACCAGAGGGTCTTCGACCGCGTCTGGCTCGAGGTGCGCAGCCAGTACTACGACCCCGACCTGCATGGAGTGGACTGGAACGCGGCGCGCCGAACCTGGCGGCCTGTCGCCCTGTCCGCACTCGACGACCGAACCCTGTATCGAGCGCTCGGCGAGATGCTCGATCTGCTGGACGATGACCACGCCGGCGCCGCGCCGCCTGCTGTCGCCCGTCGTCAGGACACGCTGCGCCAGCGCCGCGCCGCCATCGGCATGTCCCTCCGGCCTGAACCCTCGGGCGACGCCTATCTGATCGAACAGGTCCGGCCAGGTTCGCCCGCCGCCGAGGCCGGTGTGGCCGTGGGCTGGAGGCTGGTGACGGGCGAGGGCGCCTTGTGGACTCCCGAGCAGGACATCGCCGAGGGCCGGTCCGTGACCCTGTCGCTGGTTGACGGCGAAGGCGCTGTGCGGCCGCTGACCCTGACCCCCCGCATGATGGAGCCGACGCCGGCCTTCGTCGCCGACCGATCGCGGCCGGGCGTACTGGTGCTGACCGTGGACGGCTTTGAGCTCGGTCTGGGCCGCTGGATGGGCGAGCAGCTGGAAAACCTGCCGCCGGAAACCGATGTCGTCATCGACCTGCGCGGCAATGGCGGCGGGCGGCTGGCCGAGGCCGATGCGGTGCTCAGCTGCTTTCTGCCCCGCGACCGGCTGTGGGCGGCCCGTACCGGCCGCTCGGGACGGCGCGTCGAGTTGCGGACCGGTGGAGGATGCGGCGATCTGGAGGCGCCGGTCGGAAACGACGTGGCCGTCCTCGTCGACGCCAACAGCCGCAGCGCCGCTGAACTGACCCCCGCCGCCCTGCAGGAGGCGCGGCGCGCGGTGGTGGTCGGGGCGCCGACGGCGGGTGCGGTGCTGATCTCGCAGGAAACGCGTTTGCCCGACGGCGGAAGGTTGAGCCTTAGCCGCGCCGACTTCATCACTTCGGGCGGGGTCCGGCTGGAAAAACGCGGCGTGAGGCCGGACATTCTGGCTGCGCCTTCGCTCGAAGACAGCCGCGCCGGTCGCGACCCGGCGCTGGACGCCGCCCTCGCGGCCCTGCGGATGAACCGGTACACCGCCGCGACATCGACGGTTGAGGCATCCGCCCTGTAGCTTGGCGGTATGTCGAAATCGCAGCCTCTCGCCCGCCTGGCATTGCTGGCGCTAGCCGCCCTGTCACTGGTGGCCTGCGCCTCCATTCCCTACGCGACGACCTATGAGCCACCTGCGATCGAACTGCCCGCCGACGGCTCGCCGGACCGCACCAGGCTGAACGCCGAGGTCTATGATTCTGTGGTCCGCTACGTGGACAAGCTCTTCTACAAGCCCGGATTCGGCGGCGTGCCGTTCGAGCAGGAAGCCGAGGCCCGCCGCGCGGCGGCTATAGCCCAGCCTACGTCGGACGGACTGCATGGCGACCTCGCCCAACTTCTGGACCTGCTGGACGACGACCACACGGTCACCCTCAGCCCTTTGGAGCGCCTTCGCTTTTTCGAACAGCTGTCTGGGGGGCAGGCGACGGGCTACGGCTTCACCGTCACGCCCCGTGGCGATGAGCGTTTGGTGGCGACGGTCCTGCCCGACACGCCCGCGCACGCCGCAGGGGTCCTGCCGGGCTGGCGGGTGGAAAGTGCCGGTGGACGTCCAGTTCTGCTGGCTCAGCCCCCTGCTCTGGGGCGCACGGATACGATTGTTTTCCTGGACGAGGCCGGTGAACGCCACAGCTCCGATCTGGAGGGAGTTCCAATGCCCCATCGTCCGCGCTTCGCCGCGCGGCGGCTGGACGGCAATATAGCCTATATCCGTTTCGATGACTTCGATGCGGAGCGGTACCGGCAGTACATTGCCGAGTTCGAGGCTATGGCGGCGGACCCGCCTGCCGGGCTGGTCATTGATCTGCGCACCAATGGTGGCGGCCAGCTGAACATCACAGGCCAGATGTCGGGCTGGCTGCATGCCGACAAGCAGGACTACGCCGTGACCTATGGCCGGTTCATCAACACCCGCTACTTCATGTTGCCGGCTCCCAAGGCTTATCTCGGGCCAGTGGTTATGCTGATCGGACCCGGTTCGGCTAGCGCCGCGGAGCTTTTCGCCGGTGTCGCTCAGGAAAAGGGCCGCGCCGTGATCGTCGGCCAGACCTCGCGCGGGGCGGTGACCGGGACACGGCCGGTCGAGTTGGCGGACGGAGGGCTGCTGAGGGTCGGAACCATCGTCATGACCACGCCCGGCGGCAAGCAGTTGGAGGGTGTGGGCGTCACGCCAGACATAGTCGTTCCGGAAGACTGGCAGGCCATACGCGAAGGCCGCGATCCCACGCTCGACGCTGGTATCGCGGCGCTTGAGGCGATCGTGGATTCGCTTCCCAGTTCAACGCAGCGCACAGGTTCATTGCCCCCGGTCGGGACGGGCTCGCCCGGGGCGTCCGGTCAGGCTAGCCTCGGTTCATGAGAGATGTAATGCTTGTTTTCGGCGCCGTACGGCGGCTCGGGGCCGTTGCCGCCGCAGCCGTTCTGTTGACGGGATGCCAGAGCTTCCTCCCCTATGCGAACGACGCCCGCGTGCCGACGCCGGTCGTAGTTGCGGATGGTTCGGCCGAGCGGGCGGCGCTGAACTCCCGGGTCTACGACTCCGCCGTGAATTGGGTTGGGCAACGGTTCTACAAGCGGGACTTCGGGGGCATCGATTGGCGGGCCGAGACCGCCGCCCGTCGTGAATCGGCCGTCGCCCAGCCGACGGAGCGCGATTTTTACAGGGCACTGAACGAGACCCTTAACCTGCTCGGCGACCGGCATACGAATGCGGTGACGCCGACGCGCAATCGTGAACGCGCACTGGAGCGGCTCGAGCCCACGCCCAATCTCGGGTTCGCGATGCGGCGGGTGGACGGTCAACTCATCGTCACGTCCATACGCCCCGGCGGCCCGGCCGATCTGGCGAGAGTCCAGCTCGGCTGGCGCGCGGACCGGTTGAACGGAGAACCTGTGTCTTTGACCTCTTCCCTGCGCAAGGATCTCGATATCCAGGTCGTGCTCTTCACGGACGGACAAGAGGTCGAGCACGAAGTGAGCATCCCGGTCGTTCCCCTGCCGCCCTATCTCGGAGACGCCGAACGGCGGGCCGACGGCGTGCTGGTGCTGTCGTTCGACCGTTTCGCGCCGGCGACACGGCGCTGGTTCGACGACCAGATGCGCGCCGCCGCGGTTGACCCGCCCAAGGGGATCGTCATCGACCTCCGCGACAATTCAGGCGGTTTCATCACCGACGTCGGGCGGGCGCTGGCCCATTTCTTCCCGGATCGCCAACCCTACGCCTGGATCGACGTCGGCTACCTGCCGCGTTTCCCCTACCGGACCCGCCCACCCCGCGACGTCTGGACGGGACCCGTCGCGGTCGTGATCGGGGACGGCTCGGTCAGCGGCGCCGAAGCCTTCGCGGCGACCTTTCAGGAGACGGGCCGCGGTCCGGTCTTCGGCCTGAAATCGATGGGCGCGGTCGTCGCCTCGCGCGATCTTCTGCTGCCGGACGGGGGCGAGCTGGGCATCGGCGTGCGAAGCTTCCGCTCCGGCGCCGGCGCCGTGCTGGAGGGCGTCGGCGTCACCCCGGACCATGAGGTTCGGTTCCGCGCCGACGAACTGCGCCAAGGGCGGGACGCGATGATCGAGGCCGCCGCCGAGGCGGTGCTGGCGCGCCCCTGATTGACTAGTTCCGGACCGGACGCACCCGGGAAGCGGCCAGCCGCGCCCGTTCGCGCGCCTGTTCGACCGTGTCTCCCCGCGCCGTCGCCACGCCCATGCGGCGGCTGACATAGCTCTCGGGCTTGCCGAACAGGCGCAGGTCCGCGGTCGGCACGGAAAGCGCATCGGCCACGCCCTCGAAGGCGACGCCGATCGCGTCCATGCCGCCGTAAATCACTGCGCTGGCCCCGATGTCGCGCTGGCAGACGTCCACGGGCAGGCCGAGGATGGCGCGGGCGTGCAGGGCGAACTCGCTCATGGTCTGGGTGGCCAGGGTCACCAGGCCGGTGTCATGCGGGCGCGGCGAGACCTCCGAGAACCAGACCTCGTCGCCCCTGACGAACAGTTCGACCCCGAACACGCCGAGGCCGCCCAGGGCGTCTGTCACCTTGCGGGCGATGTCCTGCGCCGAGGCGAGGGCGGCGGGCGTCATCGCCTGCGGCTGCCAGCTCTCGACATAGTCGCCCTTGACCTGACGATGGCCGATGGGGGCGCAGAAGTCGGTGCGCACGGCGCCGCCACGCAGCGACCGCACGGTCAGCAGGGTGATCTCGAAGTCGAAATCGATCCGGCCCTCGACGATCACCGTCGCCGTTTCGACCCGCCCGCTGGATTGCGCATAGGCCCAGGCGTTGGCGGCGTCCTCAAGGGCGTCGATCATCGACTGGCCCTTGCCCGACGAGGACATCACCGGCTTGACGAAAACCGGCAGGCCGATCCGATGCGCGGCTTCCGCCAATTCAGCGGCGGAGCGGGCGAAGGCGTAGGGACTGGTCGGCAGGCCCAGCTCCTCGGCCGCCAGCCGGCGGATGCCCTCGCGGTTCATGGTCAGTTGGGTGGCGCGGGCGGTCGGGATGACCACGGCGTGCCCGGCCGCCTCGATCTCCGCCAGGACATCCGTAGCGATGGCCTCGATCTCAGGCACGATGATGTGGGGCATTTCCGCGGCGATGACGCCCGCCAGTATGTGCGGGTCGGTCATGGGGATGACGTGGCTGCGGTGCGCCACCTGCATGGCCGGGGCGTTGGCATAGCGGTCGACGGCGATGACCTCGGCGCCCAATCGTTGCAGCTCGATGGCGACTTCCTTGCCCAGTTCACCGGCGCCGAGAAGCATGACGCGCACGGCGGTGTCGGATAGCGGGGTGCCGAGGCGGGTCATGTGCGGTCCCTTCAGGAGTGCTGGATCAGGTCCCAGCCGTTGCCATACAGATCGTCGAATACGGCCACGACGCCATAGGGTTCGTGGCGCGGCTTCTCGCGGAAGTGGACGCCGGCGGCGAGCAAGGCCGCATGGTCCCGCTGGAAGTCGTCCGTTTCGAGGAACAGCCAGATGCGACCGCCGGCCTGGGCCCCGACCGTGGCGCGTTGGGCGTCGTTCACGGCGCGGGCCAGCAACAGGGATGTCTGGCCGCCCTTCGGCGTCACGCGGACCCAGCGCTTGCCGCCGCCGCGGTCCGAGTCCTCGGTGAGGTCGAAGCCGAGCTTGCCGACATAGAAGGCGATGGCTTCGTCATAGTCCCGCACAAGCAGGCTGAAGGCGCCGATGTGGGGCACTTCTAGAGCCGCGCCTTCACCGCCGCGACCACCGCCTCGGTGGTGATCCCGAACTTCTCGTAGAGGATCTCGGCCGGGGCCGAGGCGCCAAAGCCGGTCATGCCGACGAAGGCTCCGCCCTCGCCGATGAACCGCTCCCAGCCCTGCTGGATGGCGGCCTCGACGGCGACGCGGACCGTGCCGCGGCCGATGATGCTGTCCTGGTATTTCTTCGGCTGCTGGAAGAAGAGCTCGAAGCAGGGCACCGAGACGACGCGGGTCGGGACGCTGTCGGCCTCCAGCGCATCAGCGGCGGCCAGCGCCAGCGCCAGCTCAGTGCCAGTGCCGAACAGCGTCACCTTCGCCGGACCCTTGGCCGAGCGGATTTCATAGGCCCCCTTCGCCGACAGGTTCTCATCCGAGGCGACCGTGCGCACGGCCGGGGTCTTCTGCCGCGACAGGGCCATGGCCGAGGGCGCGGCCTTGTGCTCCAGCGCGGCCTGCCAGCATTCCATGGCCTCGACGGTGTCGGCGGGGCGGAAGACCAGAAGGTTCGGGATGGCGCGCAGGGCGGCCAGATGTTCGACCGGCTGGTGCGTCGGGCCGTCCTCGCCCAGGCCGATGCTGTCATGGGTCAGGACGTGGATGGCGCGCACCCCCATCAGGGCGCCGAGGCGGATGGCCGGGCGGCTGTAGTCCGAGAACACCATGAAGGTGCCGCCGTAGGGGATGACCCCGCCGTGCAGCGCCATGCCGTTCATGGCCGCCGCCATGCCGAACTCGCGGATGCCCCAGTTGACGTACCGGCCCTCATAGGTCGGGGCGTCGAAGATCGGCGTGCCCTTGACGAAGGTGTTGTTCGAGCCGGTCAGGTCCGCCGAACCGCCGATCAGCTCGGGGATGACGCCGAACAGTTCGTCCAGCGCCGCGCCCGACGACTGGCGCGTGGCCTGCGCCGGTTTGGTCTCGACCAGTTCGGCGATGCGGGCGTTGAGGGCGTCGAAGGCGTGCTTGGGCAGATCACCCTTCATTGCGCGAGTGAAGTCCGCCGCCTGCGACGAGGCGTTCAGGCGGGCTTCCCACGCCTTGCGCTCTTTCGAGCCGCGCTTGCCGACCTTCTTCCAGCCCTTGTCGACGGCCTCGGGCAGTTCGAACGGCTCGTGGGCCCACGACAGGCCCAGCCGGGTGGCGGCGATCTCGGCCGCGCCGAGGGCCGCGCCGTGGGTCTTGTGGCTGCCTTCCATGGTGGCGGC
>JALYPS010000421.1 GCA_030856285.1 Pseudomonadota bacterium | reverse complement strand
TCATGGCCTGGATGTGGCTGGTCGGGGAGTTCTCGGATCCGCCGAACATCAGGTGTTCGAACAGGTGGGCGAAGCCGGTCGAACCGGCGGGCTCGTCCTTGGAGCCGACGTTGTACCAGATGGACACGGCGACAACCGGAGCCTTGCGGTCCTCATGCACGACGACCGTCAGGCCGTTGTCGAGCTGGAAGCGCGACCAGGGGATGTCGACGCGGGCGACCAGATCGGCGACGGGCGCGCCCTGGAGCGGCGCGGCCTGAGGCAAGGCCGAAGCAATGGCGACCGGAGCCGGTATTGAATCCGGCGACAGAGCCCAGACGGACGACGCGGGAGCGATGACCGAGAGAATGGCCGCGAGCGAGACGAGACGACGACGCATGAACAAGCACCCTGTTGACTGACGGAAGCGACCATAGCCGCGACCGTCTCGCACGCAATGCTCGCGACGTCGGAATCGCAAAGGGTCCGGATGATTGGCGACCGTAGTCGGGTCAGTCTTCCTCAAGCGGCGGCAGGCCGGCTTCCTTGCGGGCGGCGGCGGCGGCTTTCTTCTCGGCCTTGGCGGCGGCCTTGTCGGCGGCCTTTTTGGCGTCGGCGCGATCGCGTTCCTGACGTTCAAAACTGTAGTTGGGCTTGCGAGCCATGCCTGTTTCCTTTTTTGGGCGCTGCGCGGGCGCCGGGCTGGGTGCGCGCCGTCGGCGGGCGCTGCTGACCACAAGGTGGGGCAAGCAGCGGGCCGGGGCAACTGTTGACGGTCAATCGACGGCGATGATCTCGACGGTCTGGCCGGCGACGACAGCCTCGTCCCCGACCTGTTTGCCCATCAGGGCGACGGCGAGGGGCGAGACATGGCTGACCGAACCGGCGGCGGGGTCGGCCTCGTCCTCGCCGGTGATGCGCCAGGTCTGGGTGCGGCCGTCGGCGCGTTCGAGCGCGACGGAGCCGCCGAAACGGACGCGGCCGTCGGCCTCCGTCTCGACCAGCTGGGCCGTGGCGCGGCGCGCGGACCAGTAGCGCAGGTCGCGGGTGGCGCGGGCCATGGCGGTGCGGTCGGCCTCGATGTCGCCTTTGGACTGCGCCCCGGAGTATGCGGCGCGGGCCGAGGCCAGGGCGGCCTCGATCTGCGCCAGGCCCGTGGGGGTGACCAGGTTCGGGTGGGGCGAAATCGGACGGTCGGGAAGGTCGGCGGCCGTGGCCTCCAGATCTTCCTCGCGGGTGAAGGCGACGCTCATGAGGGATGAGCGTATGGCGGCTTGCGGCGTTCCGGTCCATCAGGAGCCATGGATATGCGCAAGACCGTAGACGTGATCGGGGCCGGGCCCGCCGGCCTGATGGCCGCCGAGCGGCTGGCGCGGGCGGGCGTCGCGGTGGTGGTGCATGAGGCCATGCCGTCCGCAGCGCGCAAATTCCTGATGGCGGGGCGGGGCGGGCTGAACCTGACCCATTCCGAGGATCTGGAGCCGTTCACCGGCCGATACGGCGCGGCGGCGGGGACGGTGGGTGGATGGCTGGAGGCGTTCTCGCCGACGCACCTGATCGGCTGGGCCGAGGGGCTGGGGCAGTCGACGTTCACAGGCTCGTCGGGGCGGGTGTTTCCGCGGGCGATGAAGGCCTCGCCCCTGCTGCGGGCCTGGCTGGGGCGGTTGAATGAGCTGGGGGTGGAGGTGCGGACGCGGTCGCGCTGGGTCGGCCGCCGCGACGGGGACTGGGTGTTCGCGACGCCGGACGGCGAGCGGGTTGAGACGCCGGACGCGGTGGTGCTGGCGCTGGGCGGAGCGAGCTGGCCGCGGCTGGGTTCGGACGGGGCGTGGCGGGAATGGCTTGAGGCCGAAGGGGTGGCGGTCGAGCCGTTCCGGCCGTCGAATGTCGGGTTCGACGCGACGTGGAGCGAGGTGTTCGCGGAACGGTTCGCTGGTCAACCATTGAAGCCGATCGCCCTGACGCATGGGGACCGGACGGTGTGGGGCGAGGCGATGGTGACGCGCTACGGGCTCGAGGGCGGGGCGGTCTATGCGCTGTCGGCGGCGCTGCGCGAGGCGGTGGAGCGGGACGGAACGGCGAGCCTGACGGTGGACCTGCGGCCCGATCTGTCGGTCGAGGCGCTGGCGGGACGGCTGGCGAAGCCACGCGGCAAGGAC
>JALYPS010000399.1 GCA_030856285.1 Pseudomonadota bacterium | reverse complement strand
GTCCTGCTGCCCGATGTGATCGTCGACGCCCAGCCAGGCGCGCTGAAACAGCTGGCCGATGTCTATGCCCGGGTCGGGGGAAACGTCATCGGGGTCGAGGCCGTGCCCGAGAGCGAGACCCACAAATACGGCATCGTCGACCCCGAGAACCGCGACGGTCGCCACATCCGCATGAAGGGGATGATCGAGAAGCCGCCGCGCGGCGAGGCACCGTCGAACCTGTCGATCGCGGGCCGCTACATCCTGCAGCCGGAAATCTTCGCCATTCTGGAAAACCAGCCGCGCGGCGCGGGCGGCGAAATCCAGCTGACCGACGGCATGGCCCGGCTGATGAAGGACCAGACCTTCACGGCGGTTGAGTATGAGGGCGTCACCCACGACTGCGGCGACAAGATCGGCCTGCTGCGGGCCAATGTCGCCCTGGCGCTGAAGCGACCGGACCTCGGAGAAGCAGCCAGGGCGGCGATCACCGCCCTGCTGTAGTCAGCCGCCGCTGGTCAGCCGCGAGGGGCCGCCCGTGATGCGGCAGACGTGGTCGTTCTGGGGACGGCCGCTCTGCTGGCCGGTCGGGACCAGGATTCCGCCTCGGGCCTCGCAGCTGTTGGACAGCCGGGTCAGTTCGTTGCTGTAGCGGTCGCCGGTCGTCGTCGGGGCGCAGGCGGCGAGGACCAGCAGAAGGGCGGCGGGGGCGGCGAGGGTCAGGGGGCGCATGGCGGGGGTCTCCTTGCGATGGGGTCCTCAAGTAAACGCCTGAAGCCGCATCCGTTCAACCGCCTCGATCAGACGCTCCAGATCGTCAGGGGAGGACAGGCGGTGATCGCCGCCCTCGATCAGGTCCAGACGCACATCTCCGCCGGTCAGCCGTTCGACCAGGGCTGTGGCGTGCCGCCAGGGCACCACGTCGTCGGCCCTGCCCTGAAAGATGTGAACCGGCGCGGCGATCGGCAGGGGCGCGCCCAAAAGCAGCCAGTCCCGGCCATCTTCGAACAGTCCGAGGGTCAGGACGTATTCGCCCAGCCCTTCCTCGACGATCACGATCTCGCCGTCGCGCAGGATGGTTTGGCGTTCATGGTCGGCCAGGCTGGGCCACATCAGGCGTTCGGTGAAGTCCTGGGCCGGATTGATCAGCACCAGTCCGGCCATCCGCCCGGGCCGCGCCAGCGCCGCCAACAGGGCCACCCAACCGCCCATGGAGGAACCGACCAGGACGACCGGCCCGGTGAGGCTGTCGACCATGCAGATCCCATCCTCGCGCCAGCGCCCGATCGTCGCCTTGCGCCAGTCGCCCGAGGACCGGCCGTGGGCGAAATGGTCGTAGCGGACAAAGTCCCAGCCGCGCTCCCGGGCCGCCGCGTCCAGCGCCATGGCCTTGGTCCCCTCCATATCGGAGCGGAAACCGCCGATCCAGACGACGGTGGGGCCGTCGCCGTCGACCCGGCGGTAGGCCAGGGTCTCGCCGCCCCGGCAGGTCAGATGCTGGATGTCGTCCAATCGCGGCTCCTCTCGCGAAAGTCCTCACGGACTGATAGCGAACCGTGGAAAGCGAAGCGAAGGCCAAAAACGCGTGACAGATACCAAGACTGCCAGGAAGGTCCTGTTCGTCACTTCTAACCGCATCGGCGACTGCGTCATATCCTCCGGCCTGATCCGCGAGATCGCGCGGCAGGTTCCGGGCGCCAAAATCACGGTCGCCTGCGGCGGGCCGCCCGCCCCCTTCTTCCGCTCGGCCCCGGACGTCGAGCGGGTCATCATCCTCGACAAGAAGAAGCTGGCCGGACACTGGGTCGACCTGTGGCGTCAGGTCGTGGGCACGCGCTGGGACATGGTCATCGACATCCGCGGCTCCGCGCTCAGCTATCTGATCCCGGCGAAACGGCGCGTGGTCTACAATCGCGGCTGGGAGACCGGTCAGCGCAAGGTCGAGATGGTCTCGAAGATGATGGGCGCGCCGGCCCCGCTGGACCCCGAAATCTTCCTCGACGGCCAGGCCGTCGCCGACCGGCGGGCGGTGCTTGATCCGCAACTGGCGAACGGAAGCGGCCCCGGCCCCATCATCGCCCTCGCCCCCATCGCCCACCAGCCGGGCAAGAGCTGGCCGGCAGAACGCTGGGGCCAGCTGGTCGAGAAGCTCAAGGCCGAGCCGCGGTTCAACGGCTGGCGTTTCATGGCCGTGGGCGGACCGGGCGACCGGCCGCCGGCGACCCCGGCGCTGGAGGCGGCCGGGCCGCGCGGCATCGACTTCATCGGCAAGGGCGACATTCTGGCCTCGGCCGCCGCCATCGACGCCGCCGACCTGTTTGTGGGCAATGATTCCGGCCTTATGCATGTCTCCGCCGCCCTTGGCCGACCGACGCTGGGCCTGTTCGGCCCGACCGAGTGGTGGCTGTACGGTCCGTGGGGCCCGCGCACCCGCACCGCCGCCTCCAACGAGACGCGCGGCGAGTTCGCGCCCATCGAGGCGCTGACGGTGGACCGTGTCTTTGAAGCCGTCCTCGACCTGCACGACGCCTACATCAAGGTTCACGAAGCGCCCAAACCTTGAAGACGGGGGCTTTCGCGGTCATATAGGCCCCGGAAGGGGAACGCCGCGATCGGTCGCGCGCTCATCCTCGTCAGAACTCCGCCTCTCCATCCACACAAGGAACCGACGCTCATTCGCCGTCCGATGAACCAGCCGCCCGTCAAGGACGGGCCGCCCATGAACCAAGATATCCGCGCGCCGCGCGTTCTGCTCATCGATCAGAACGGCGAGAAACAGGGCGTCATGCCGACGTCAGCCGCGCTGGAAGCCGCCGAAGAGGCCGGCATGGATCTGGTTCAGATCGTCTCCACGTCCGAGCCGCCGGTCTGCAAGATTCTCGATTACGGCAAATTCCGCTTCCAGGAGCAGAAGAAGAAGGCCGAGGCGCGCAAGCGCCAGAAGGTCGTCGAGCTGAAAGAGATCAAGCTGCGCCCCAACATCGACGTCCACGACTATGAGGTGAAGGCCAAGGCCATGCACCGCTTCTTCGACGAGGGCGACAAGGTCAAGGTGACGCTGCGGTTCCGCGGCCGCGAAATGGCCCACCCGGAACTGGGCATGAAGCTGCTCAACAAGGTGCAGGCGGACTTCGAAGAGATCGCCAAGGTCGAATACGCCCCGCGTATGGAAGGCCGCCAGATGATCATGATCCTGGCGCCGAAATAGCCGCCGGATCCTCCCGCCATCGCAACGCCCCGACCGGAAACGGCCGGGGCGTTTTCGTTTGCCAGCTGCGCCTTGCGCGCCCACGCGATCTGACTGACACAAGGATCGCCTCCCGCCCGAGTACCGCCCTGTGACATCAGCCGCCCCACTCCAGCCACCGTCGCGATCAGCGCTGTTTGTCCTGTTCGGGGTGGTGTTCATCAACCTCGTCGGCTTCGGCATCGTCATCCCGCTGCTGCCCTTCTACGGCCAGACGCTGGACGCCCCGCCGTGGCAGGTGGCGCTGATGTTCTCGGCCTATTCGCTGGGTCAGTTCGTAGCCGAGCCCTTCTGGGGCCGGCTGTCCGACCGCATCGGCCGCAAGCCGGTGCTGATGATCACCATCCTGTGCAACGCGGCCGGCTATCTGGCCCTGGCCTTCGTGCCCAACATCTGGCTGGCCATCGCGGTCCGGCTGTTCACCGGCATGGGCGCGGGCAATATCTCGACCGCCCAGGGCTATGTCGCCGACGTCACGCCGCCGGAGCAACGCGCCGGCCGGATGGGACTGATCGGCGCCGCATTCGGTCTCGGCTTCATCTTCGGCCCGGCGATCGGCGGCCTGTTGACCCGGCCGGACCTCGGCCCGCTGGGCTATCAGCTGCCGATCTTCACCGCCTCCGGCCTGTGCGTTCTGGCCGCCATCGGCGTCGCCCTCCTGCTGAAGGAGAGCCGGGTCAAGGCGGACCCGGCCGTGGCTCGTCCGCCCTTCCTGGGCGGGGTGCATGACGCCGTCTCCAATCCGGTGGTGTCGCGCGTGCTGCTGGTCACCCTGATTTATATGGCCGGCTTCTCCGGCATGGAGTCGACCTTCGGCTTCTGGACGGAGGCGCGCTACGGCTGGACCGCGCGCGAAGTGGGCCTGTGCTTCATGGTCGTGGGCGTCGTCTCGGTCATCTGTCAGGGCTTTCTGGCGGGGCGGCTGGCCCGGCGCTTCGGCGAGGCGCGCGTTCTCGCCGTCGGTTGCCTGGTCTTCGGCACCGGCCTGGTAGGTCAGGTGGTCGCCAGCCGCCTGCTGCCCGACGCCGGCTATCTGGTGCCGGTGATCATGGCGGGGGGGGCTTTCGGCATGGCGGTGACCATGCCCAACATCTCGGCGCTGATCTCGCGGTCGGTCGATCCCGACCGTCAGGGCGCCATGCTGGGGTTGAACATGGCCTCCAGTTCGATTGCGCGGATCTTCGGGCCGATCGTCGCCGGGGCGATCTTCTCGCAGGTCGGCCATGACTGGCCCTTCCTGATCGGCGCGGCCCTGACCATTCCGGCGGCGGTGATGGCGATCAATGCCGGAAAGGCCTTCCGCAGGCGTCAGGCGGCTGCGGTTGCGACGACCAGCGCCTAGCGCCTAGCGCCGGCCTTGCTTTCCGGCGCTGGCTGGCCTAGAAGCCGCGCCTTCGCGTACCGAACCGCCGGGCTAACAGGCATGCCTGGGCGGTTCTCATCAGGGTTTCCAATCCGACGGCTCCAAAGGCCCGAAGAACCGGCAACCCACTCAAACAGAGAGTGAAAATGCCCAAACTGAAGACGAAGTCTGGCGCCAAGAAGCGCTTCAAATTCACGGCGACTGGCAAGGTCAAAGCCGGCGTGGCAGGCAAGCGGCACCGCTTGATCAGCCACAACAGCAAATACATCCGCCAGAACCGCGGCACGTCGCTCATGGCCGCCGCCGACGCCAAGAAGATCAAGTCCTACATGCCGTACGCCTGATCGGCGCGCGCAGACCTGATCTCCACATTGAATTTGAAAGGATAGCGACATGGCTCGCGTCAAACGCGGCGTAGTTTCCCACGCCAGACACAAGAAGGTTCTCAAGCAGGCCAAGGGTTTCTACGGCCGCCGCAAGAACACCATCCGCACCGCCAAGGCCGCGGTCGATCGCGCCGGGCAATACGCCTACCGTGACCGTCGCAACAAGAAGCGCTCGTTCCGCGCCCTGTGGATCCAGCGCATCAACGCCGCCGCGCGTCTGGAAGGCTTCACCTATTCGCAATTCATGCACGGCCTCGGCGAAGCCGGCATCGAGCTGGACCGCAAGGTTCTGGCAGCGATGGCCGCTGACGAAGTCGCCTTCAAGGCCGTGGCCGACAAGGTCCGCGACGCCCTCAAGGCCTGATCCTCTATCGGATCGAACCATGCAAACGCCCGCTCCGGTCTCCGGGGCGGGCGTTTTCGTTTGGGCCGAGGCAACCGTTCCGGCGACGCCTCGTTGAGGATGCGCCGCCATAAGGCGCGGCGCGCCGCCAACCCAGGGGGAACTCCATGTCCGTCGCCAAGGTCACCGAAATCTCGGCCTCGTCCACCGTCAGCTTCGAGGACGCGCTGAAACAGGGCATCGCCCGCGCCGACAAGACCCTCAACAACGTCGAAGGCGCCTGGATCCAGGAGCAGAAGGTCATCGTCAAGGGCGGCGAGATCGTCGAGTACCGGGTCAATATGAAGGTCACTTTCGTCCTCAACGACTGAGCGCCGGTCAACCGGAGCGGCCAGCCCTTGCGAAGCGGGTGCTGCGTGGCCAGTGTCCCGGCATGACCCTGCGCCCGCTGCTTGTCGCCGCCCTCCTGTTAGGCCTCGCCACGCCCGCCGCCGGGCAACGCGCCGTCGCCGTAACCTTCGACGACCTGCCGTATCAGGGTGCCGACGCCTTGCTGTGCGATCCGGTGCAGGCCATGAGCCTGACCCGAGGCCTTCGTTGGTATGCTGGAGCCCCTCGACACGCGGGCGGCGGTGTTCATCAACGAGGGAAAGGTCTGTGACACCCGGCGCGCCGAACTGTTGCCGGCCCTGCTGAACGTCTGGCTCGACGCCGGGCTGGCCATGGGCAACCACACCTTCAGCCACATCAACATCCACCGGAACACCGTCGAGGCGTATCTGGCAGACGTAGACGCGGGAGCGCCGGTGACCCGCGCGGTGCTGGCCGGGCGCGGCCGGTCGCTGCGCTTCTTCCGGCACCCCTATCTGTTCACGGGCGAGACGCCGGAGAAGAAGGCCGCCGTCGCCGCCGGGCTGGCGGAGCGCGGCTATACGATCGCGCCCGTGACGATCGACAACAACGACTGGATGTTCGCCGCCGTCTATCGCAAGGCCGAGGCTGCAGGCGACGATGCTCTCAAGACCCGGGTCGGGGAGGCCTATGTCGCGCATATGGCGGTCGTGCTGGATCATTCGGAGCCGTACAGCGCCGAACTGGCCGGCGGGCGCGAACCGGCCCAGGTGTTGCTGCTCCATGCCAATACGCTGAACCGCGACTGGTACCCGCGTATTCACGCCCTCTATCTGGCGCGAGGCTATCGCTTCGTGACGCTGGACGAGGCGCTGGCCGATCCGGTCTACGCCCACGCGGATGACTATGTGAGGGCCAACGGCGTCTCGTGGCTGCACCGCTGGACGTTCAGCGAGGGCCGGGCCATCCGCTGGGATCCCGACCCTCCCCCATGGATCGTCGAAGCCTATCGTACGCAGAACTGATCAAGCGACGCCTGACCGGGTGACGAAACCGCTTCCGCCCGCTAGACGAAGCCGAGCATGACCGATCTCGCCCAACTCGAACTCGACCTGATCAACGCCATCGGCGGAGCGGAGACCGCTTCGGCGGTCGAGGACCTGCGCGTGGCGGCGCTCGGCAAGTCGGGCTCCATCTCCGGCCTGCTCAAGGGCATGGGTGCGCTCAGCCCTGATGAACGGCGCGAACAGGGGCCGATGATCAACGGCCTGCGCGACCGGGTTTCTTCCGCCTTGGCGGCCCGCAAGGCCGAGCTGGAAGGCGCGGAGCTCGACGCCCGCCTGAAGGCCGAGCATGTCGACCTGACCCTGCCCTCGCGGCAGCGCCGCGCCGGCTCGGTCCATCCGACCATGCAGGTGATGGACGAGATGATCGCCCTGTTCGCCGAGATGGGTTTCGCCGTCGCCGAGGGACCGGACATCGAGGACGATTTCCACAATTTCACCGCCCTGAATTTCCCGCCGAAACATCCGGCGCGCGAGATGCACGACACCTTCTTCCTGCGGCCCGATCCGGAGACCGGCGAGCGCAAGGTGCTGCGAACCCACACCAGCCCGGTGCAGGTGCGGACCATGATGACGCAGAAGCCGCCGATCCGGATCATCGCCCCGGGGCGGACCTTCCGGAAGGACAGCGACGCCACCCACACGCCGATGTTCCATCAGGTCGAGGGGCTGGTCATCGACCGCGACATCCACATGGGCCATCTGAAGTGGACGCTGGAGACCTTTGTCGCCCGCTTCTTTGAAGTGGATGGCGTCGACGCCCGCTTCCGCCCCCACCATTTTCCGTTCACCGAGCCGTCGGCCGAGATGGACATCCGCTGCGACCGCTCGGGCGGCGAGCTGAAGCTCAATCAGGGCGACAGCTGGATGGAGATCCTCGGCTGCGGGATGGTGCACCCCAATGTGCTGCGGAACTGCGGCATCGACCCGGACGAATATCAGGGCTTCGCGTTCGGCATGGGCGTGGACCGCCTCGCCATGCTGAAATACGGCATTCCCGACCTGCGACCGATGTTCGACGCCGACACCCGGTGGCTGGCCCACTACGGCTTCTCCGCCTTCGCCGCCCCCAATTCCGCCTCTGGCCTGAGCTGATCA
>JALYPS010000390.1 GCA_030856285.1 Pseudomonadota bacterium | reverse complement strand
GTAGTATCCCGTCAGGAACCCCTCGGGAAACACCAGAAGATCGGCCCCGCTCCGGGCCGCTGCGGCCGCCACGCGTGCCGTCTCGGCCAGCGTGGCCTGGATGTCGCCCGACACGAGTTCTCCTTGCCAGAGCGCCAGCCGCATCATCTGTCTCCCAGGCGATCGGCGCCCATCAAGCGCGGCAGGTCGCCGAAAATTCCGATCGCCCCATAGATCAGCGCCGCCAGCATCACGAACAGCACCGACACCACCCCCATGATGGGGGTGTAGCCGTAGCGCAAGCTGTTGAAGATCTTGATCGGCAAGGTTTCCACGGTGAAGCCCGCCACCATGTAGGCGATGATGTATTCGTTGAGCGACAGCACGAAGGCGAAGGAGTAACCCGACACGAGATAGGGCAGCACGAGCGGCAGAACGACCGTCCACAGCACCTGGCCGCGCGTGGCTCCCATGGTCCGCGCGGCCTCGAGCAGCGCCGGGTCGATAGACCGCAGGCCCAGCGAGATCGTCACCAGCGGCAGGGTCACGAGGAAGACGCCGTGGGACAGGATGGTGGCGGTCATCCGGCCGTACATGCCCAAGGCCACCCAGAACACCAGGAAGCCCAGCGCGGTGATGACGGGCGGCAGCATGAAGGGCGCTACGCCTAACGTATAAAGCACGCGCGACGGCCAACCCCCGCGACCCCAGGCATGCAGCGCCAGCGGCAGCGCCACCGCGACCGCGATCAACGAGGCCGCCGCCGCGATGACGACAGAATTCCTCAACGGCCCCATCCAGTCGGGGGCCCGCAAAAGTTCTCCGTACCAGCGGAAGGAGGGGTCCTGTGGAGGGAAGCGCAGGGCTTGGCCGCCATTGAGCGAGATGCCCGCCACGACGGCGAGGGGAAGGGCCAGCAAGACAAGGATCGCTCCGACATAAAGGCCGCCAAGGCGCCGGGTCATGCCGCAGTTCCCTTTTCGCGGGCGAGAAGCAGCGCGATCCCGACCATCGCCAGGGCGACCAGCAGCAGGAAAGCCGCCATGGCCGCCGCGAAGGGCAGGTTCGACTGATAAATCGCCTGGTCAGTGATGTGGACCGACAGGGTCCAGTGTTCGGGCCGCCCCAGGACTTGCGGCAGCAGGTAGGACCCCAGCGCGAACACGAAGACGAGGATCAGCGCGCCCAGGAGCGGCGCCCGAAGTAGCGGCGTGGTCACCGACAGAAAGGTCCGGAGCGGCGAGGCTCCCATCGTCCGCGCGGCCTGCGCAAGCTCAGGGTCGAGCCGCGCGACGGGCGGGTAAAGGACCAGCACGGCGTAGGGAAAGGACAGATAGGTCAACCCTGTCATCAGCGCGAAGAGGCTGGGCGTGTAGGCCCTCGGCTCGGCCGTGATGCCGAGCCGGACCAGGAGGTTGCCGATGCCCGCCGTTTGCGACAGCAGCATGGAGACGGAAAAGCCCACGATGACCTCGGACAGGGACAGGACGGACAGCAGGACCACGAGGATCGCCGTCTGGACCCGCCGCGACATGCGCGCGAGTATCACGGTGAAGGGCAGAGCCAGCGCCACCGCAATTACCGCCGCCCCCGCAGCGATGGCGATCGACGTGAACAGGATGCCTCCGAAGAAGCCCGACAGGAAGCGCCGGTAGCCGGCGAGATCGAAGCCCCATTGGTAAAAGCCGCCCGCCTCCCGCTCCGCCACGCTGACCGCGAGCATGATCGCGAAGGGGATCAGGAACAGCGCCAACAGCGTGGCCCCAGGGATGATCCCCAACCAGCCCGGGGTTGCGGCCTCTCGACGACTCATGGCGCGAGCACCACCCGGCCGCCGGGCGCGAAAGTCATGGCCACAGCGTCGCCGATTTCGACCTGCGGCCGCTCGCGCGGGGAAAAGAGCGCCGTCACCTCACGTCCGGCATGGTCGAGAACGAATTGGACGCTCTCGCCCAAGTCGCGGATGAAGGTTACGCGGGCTGAAAGGCCGTCCGGTCCCAGGCGCACGTCTTCGGGCCGGACGGACAGGAGGGCGGGACCAGGCGGAGCCTTCACGCGGTCGCCGGGGGTGAGCGCAAGGCGCTGGCCGGACACCTCGACTGCGGATGCGTCGAGCAACCGGCAAGGCAGGAGGTTCGAGGTGCCGATGAAGCCCGCGACGAAGGCGTTGGCCGGGTCGCGGTAGACCTCCATCGGCGCGCCCAACTGCTGGACGCGGCCCCTGTTCATAACGATCACGATGTCGGCCATGGTCAGCGCCTCCTTTTGGTCGTGGGTCACGACCAGCGTTGTCACGCGCAGGCGGGTCTGGAGATGGCGGAGCTCCACCTGCATTTGCTCGCGAAGGTTGGCGTCCAGGGCGGACAGCGGCTCATCGAGCAGGAAGAGCTTCGGATCGATGGCGAGGGCCCGCGCGATGGCCACGCGCTGCCGCTGGCCGCCTGAAAGCTGATGGATGCCCCGTTCGGCGAAGCCCGGAAGTTGGACCAACGCCAGCAACTCCTCGGCCCTCGCGCGCCGGGCGCCGGAGGACAAGCCTCGGATCGACAGCGGGTAGGCCACGTTCTCGCCCACCGACAGGTGGGGAAACAGCGCAAGCGACTGGAAGACCATGCCGAAGTCGCGTTTGTGCGTAGGGACGTGAGTCTGGTCTCGACCGCCCACGCGGATCTCGCCCGAGGTCGGCTCCTCCAAACCCGCGAGCAAGCGCAGGAGCGTGGTCTTGCCGCAACCTGATGGGCCGAGGAGGCAGATGAACTTGCCGGCCGGAATGTAGAGCGTAACGTCGTCCACCGCGGCCATGGCCCCGAAGCGCTTCGTCACGCCGCGCAGGGACAGATCGTTCAACAAGGAGTCTCCAGTGGGAACGGCCCAGCCGAAAAGGGCCGGGCCGTGGGTCTTCGTCTCAGCCCGTGATCATCTCGGACCATTTCTGGTTCACCCAGTCGGCCCGCTCAACATAAAGGTCATAGCGCGGCAGGATCGGCGGGACTTCCGAGGAGACGGCCCCGAACTCCTCGTCGGTGAGG
>JALYPS010000497.1 GCA_030856285.1 Pseudomonadota bacterium | reverse complement strand
GGTTGGACGTGGCGCGATAGGCCCCGCCCGAAGTGGCGCTGGTCGCGCGGGCGCGTTGCTGGTTGCAGCCGATGTATGAACCGGCGGCAGCGCCGGCGCCGGCGCCGACCACTGCGCCGAGGGTGCGTTCATTGTCCGACACCTGGCTGCCGGCGAGGGCACCGAGCACGCCACCGATCATCGCGCCGGCGCGCTGGCGGCCACCGGGAGCGTCGCAGTTGGTGACGCCGTTGGCCTGCTGGGCCATCGAGACGGTGGGGACTGCCGTCACCAGGGCGGCCAGGGCGGCGGCGGTGGCCAGGGTGGTGTTCATGAACTTCGACATGTCTCTCTCCATTTCATCGAGGTTGGTCGATGACGGGCAGAATGCGCGACCACGGATGAAGGCTCCCGGAGCGCCGCCGTTATATTGGGTTCATGTACGTTAGCGCACAGGCCGAAGCCTTATTGTCACGCTTCGGCCAACCGTCCGTTCGCGCCCGCCTCGATCACGGCGATCGTCTGAGGCAGGCCGTAGATGGCCGCGAACGAACCGAAGCGCGGTCCCTGGGACGCGCCGAGCAGCACCTCGTACAGCGCCCCGAACCAGGCGCGCAGGGGTTCGAAGGCGTGATCCTTGCCCACCGCATAGACCTCGGTCTGGATCAGTTCGCCGTCCGTCGTGTCCGCCGGCAGGACCTTCAGCCGGGCGGCGAGGTCGAGCAGGGCCGCCTTCTCCTTGGCGTCCGGCGCGCGGTACGACTTCGTCGGCTTCACGAAGTCCTCGTAGTAGTTCAGCGCATGCCCCATCAGCCGATCCAGCAGCGGCTCACTGGCGGGCGTAGCGTCCGGCAGATATTTCGCGAAATAGGCCCAGAGCTGATCCTTGTTCGACGCATTGGCCACGGCGACGAGGTTCAGCAGCAAGGCGAACGATACGGGTGACGTATGTGTCGGCGGCGATCCGGCGTGGATTGACCAGACGGCGTTGTCGATCCGCTTGGCCGGTTCCTGCGTCTTGTACGCCTCGATGGCCGCCAGATAGTCGTCGATGGCCCGCGGGATGACGTTGAAATGCAGGCTCTTGGCCGATTTCGGGGACTGGAACATATACCAGCTTAGCGACTCCGGCGTGCCGTAGCGCAGCCATTCGTCCATGGTCAGGCCGTTGCCCTTGGACTTGGAGATCTTCTTGCCCTCGATGTCGAGGAAGAGTTCGAAATTGAAGCCCTCGGGCGGCACGCCGCCGAGCGCGCGACAGACTTTCGAGCTCTCGCGAACGCTCTCGATGAGGTCCTTGCCCGACATTTCATAGTCGACGTCCAGGGCGGTCCAGCGCATGGCCCAGTCGGGCTTCCACTGCAGCTTCACATGGCCGCCGGTGACGCGGACCTCGGTGCGGCCGCCGGCGGGGTCGTCGAAGACGATCGTCCCCTTCTCCACGTTCCGCTCCCGCGTCGGAACCTGCAGCACATGGCCGGTGACGGGGCTGACCGGCAGGAACGGCGAATAGGTCTCCCGTCGCTCGGGGCCCAGCGTCGGCAACATGATCGCCTGCACGGCGTCGAACCGCTCGAGCATCGCCAGCAGCGTCGCGTCGAACCGGCCGGATTTGTACTGCTCGGTCGAGGACAGGAATTCGTAGTCGAAGCCGAAGCCGTCGAGGAAGGCGCGCAGGCGGGCGTTGTTGTGCGCCCCGAAGCTGTCATGCGTTCCGAACGGATCGCGCACCACGGTCAGGGGCTTGTGCAGGTCCTCGGCCAGCATCGCCGGATTGGGGATTCCCTCCGGAACCTTGCGCAGGCCGTCCATGTCGTCGCTGAACGCGATCAACCGCGTCGGCCAGTGGTCACCGGTCAGGGCGCGGAAGGCGTTGCGCACCATGGTCGTGCGCGCCACCTCGCCGAAAGTGCCCATATGCGGCAGGCCCGAGGGGCCGTAGCCGGTCTCGAGGATGACGGGCCTCTGCAGGGCCTCAAACGTCGCCAGCGCCTCGTCGGCCTTGCCGGCGTCGATCAGCAGCTTGGCCGCATTTCGCTCCGCGTCGCCGAGCCGCTTCTTCAGCACGTGAGTTAGAAGATTGCGGGCCTGTTCGAACGGCCAGGATTTGGCTTCGCGTGCGAGGGGTTCGAGGGAGTGCAGCATGGGCGGGGTTTGAAGGGTCAGAGGCGTGGGGTCAACGTCCCGCTTCGCCATCGCCGCAACCAGCGTCAGGGTCCGGGGAAGGTCAGCTTGAAGCGGGCGCCATTGCCCCTGTCCTTCTGCTCGCAGGTAAGTGTGCCGCCAAGTTGCGCCGTCAGGCTGACGACCACCTTCATCCCGAGGCCTGAGCTGGTGCGCGGATCGAAGGCTTCCGGCAGCGGTGGCCCGTCGTTCGCGACGCAGAGGTCGTACACACCATTGGCGAGACGGTATTCGACCTCGATCTCACCCTTGCCGTATTTGGCCGCGTTTGTGATCAGCTCGTTGGCGATCAATCCGAGCGACTGGACCGCCGCCGAAGGCAACGGCGCCTCTGTCCCCTCGACACTGATTGGGCGGTCCAAAGCATCCGACAGGTCGGCGCAGAGCCGCTGCAGGAATGCGAAGGCCTCGATGTCCTGACCGGGTTCAGCGTAAAAATTTCGATGAACCTGAGCCACTGCCGCGACCCGGTTCGCGGCGATTTGCAACTGCGCCGAGGCGTCCGTCAGGCCGGGCGCCCGGCTCTGCATAGCCAGCATGGAGGAGACGAACTGCAAACTGTTGGCGACGCGATGATCGATCTCGCGTGACATCAGATCGGCGTGTGAGATCGCCCGCCGCGAGGACCGTCTGAGCTCCAACTGATCCATGACGACCGAGGCGAGGTCGGTCAGATCGGCCATGGCCGCCTCGTCGAGTTCTCGAGGCTGGAAATCGAGGACGCACAGGGTCCCGAGATTGAAGCCGTCATGGGTGGTCAATGGCGCCGCGGCGTAGAAGCGCAATCCGAAATCGCCCGCGACGAGTGGGTTAGCGAGCGAGCGGGGGTCCAGCGACGCATCGGTCAATGCATAGGCTGCGTTGGACACGATTGCAGACGCACAGAGACCGGGCAG
>JALYPS010000362.1 GCA_030856285.1 Pseudomonadota bacterium | reverse complement strand
CTCCTCCGCCGGTAGCTCCCCGTCCCGGACCGGACTCGTCGCACAGCGTCGCGGGCGCGCCGCGGCTAGGAGCGTGGGTCGTTAACGGTTGATGGCGGCGGCGGGGGCGCGAAGCGTTCCCGCCGTTGCCGGGTGGTCGTCGTGTTGCGCTTGGCGGGGCGTGAGATCGCTTGGGCCGCGCGTCGGGGCGCCCTGCCGGCCGTTCAGGTGGCCTGGAGGGCGTTCAGGCCGCCGTTGCGGTGGAGCTTGAGCAGGTTGTGGATGGCGCAGTCGAAGCGCCATTGGGCTCGGGCGGCGGCGAGACCGCGGATCCGGAGTTGCCGGGCATTCTGGACGGTCGACATCTGCCCGAAGACCGGTTCGACAATCTGTTTGCGCCGGGCGTAGGCAGCGTGACCGGCCTTCGTCTTGAGCTTGCGGGCCATCTGCTGCTTCGGTGTCGCGTCCTTCGGGACGGGTCCTCGTTCGCTGATCGGCGGCGGGTCGGAGTGCTTGCGCCTACCGGTCGCAAGGAACGGGTCCAGACCGTGCGCGGTGGCGTGTTCGATGTTCGCCGCGCTGAAGTAGCCGGCATCACCGAGCAGCCGGGCCGCGGCCGGGAGTTCGGCCTCGATCGCGGCCAGGTTGACGACCATGTCGTCGAGGATCCCGGCGAGCTGGCCGGCGTCGGGGGCGATGTTCGAGAGCTCGGCGGCCAGGACCACCTGCGTCTGGTCGTCGACGAGAGCTTGCGCGTTGAAGCACTGATGGAACGAGCCGTCGCTGGTCTTCATGATCCGCGAGTCGGGGTCGGTGAAGTTCCGTTGCGCCCGTGGCCTGGGTTTGAACGGATCCCGTCGGTTCGGTGAGTCTCGGGGCTCGCGGCCCTCGGCGCGCATCTGCTCCCGGCGGTCGGTCTCCGCCTGCTCGGCCTCGGCCTCCAGGGCGGCCTTGGCTTTCCGCAGGAACGCGAGGCGGTCCTCCCGGCGGCGCAGCTCCGGGGGCAGCTCGTCGCCGCGGTTGTCGGGTCCGAACAGCTCGTCCTCGGCGGCGTCGACCGCGGCGGCTTCGGCCAGGACCCGGTCGGCGATCCGGCGAAGCTCTCGGGTCTCGGCGTCCAGGTCGGCCTCGGCTTTGAGCATCCGGTCATAGCTCATCGCCTTGTGCCTGGAGGCGTTCGCGCGCAGCTTGGTCCCGTCGACCGCCAGCGCGTGCAATCGGACCAACCCAGCCCGCCGGCACAGGCCCAGGGACTGGACGAACATGCCCGCCAAGGCGTCGAGGTGACGGGCCCGGAAGCGGGCGATCGCCCGGTAATCCGGCTGCTGACCGGCACACAACATCCGGACTGCGACATCCCGATGCGTCGCGGCCTCCAGCTTGCGCGACGACGTGGTCCCGGTCGCGTATCCGTAGATCAGGAGCTTGATCATCAGGCGCGGGTCGTAGGGCGGGAAACCACGCTCCTCCACGTAGGAGGCGTAGACCGCCGAGAGATCCAGAACCTCCTCGACGAGGTCATCGACGAAGTGGGCCAGATCGCCCTCCGGGACCCACTCGCGTGCGTCCGGGGCCATCAACAGGACCTGGCCCGGCGCGTACGGTCGGAACGACTTCGCCGCCCCGACCGGAGCCCGCCTCGCGGCAGGCACCCCGACCGGCTCAACATCGATCAACCGAACCGGCAGCGACATCCGCCAATACTCACCGCCCCACCGGACGGCTTACAGACCCACGCTCCTAGTAGCGCGGCCCCATCGGGGCGTCCTCTTCGCGTCCCGGGCCGCCCGGACCGACGGGGACGGGCACGGTGAGCGGCTCGGCCGGGCCGGAGATGGCCTCGACCTCCTCGATGTCGAGCTCCGGCGGCTCCATGCCGTCGCAGATCAGCCGGAAGGAGCCGGTCCCGACTTTGCCGTCCCCCTCCAAGAGGAGCCCGGCGATCGTGTCGCCCTCCTCCCACTTCATGCGCTCGATCTCGAACGGGTTCATCCGCACGGTGTGGGGCGGGAACGGACAGTTCTTGTTGTGTTGCTCCTTGCCCTTGACGATCGCCTCGAAGTTCTTGCCCTCTGCGCTGGCCATGGGCCGATGTTAGATCAGCACCCCGGGGTTCAAAAGCCCGCGGGGGTCGAC
>JALYPS010000294.1 GCA_030856285.1 Pseudomonadota bacterium | reverse complement strand
ACCGGCGTGTCGGCGGCGAGGGCGGCGCTTGTTTCCTCTGGGGTCAACCCGCCCGCTTGGCGCAATGACCGCTGCCAGCCCTCCCTCGTGGCGTTCGGGTCGGGGCTCGACGGTGGTCGTGGTGTTGGTGGTGGTACAGGCAGGAGCGTACCCGTGCTGTCCCGCAACGGAGCAGCCACCTGGCCCATGTACAGATCGTCGGGGCGGACCCCGGTGGCCCGTGCGGCCCGCGCGACCCCCACGGCGCCAGCCCATTGGGCGGGGCTCCAGCCCTGGTCCGCATAGTCGTCCGGCATCGGTGGCACCGGGTCAATCGCGGGGTCGTCGTCGTCGCCCAAGGTGTTTGCCGCAACCAAGAAGAGTTGCGATCGGGCGTAGTCGTCGAGCGCCGCCAGCGTTGCCCCGGTGGGTCGCGCCGGAGGTGGGGGCGGTGGCTGAGGTGGGGGCATGGGCGATGGACCCAGGGACCGGGCCGCGGCCATCGCCTCCATCGGGGCGGTGAGGCGACCATAGTCCGGGCGGGCGACCGGGATCGGGGGAATGACTCCCTTGGTGTCCCGTGGATCAAACGGCGGCTGCCCCCCACCAACACGCGGCAATGCCGTGACGATGGGACGCGGCATTGGCGGCGGTATTGGTGGCGGCATGCGCACCACACGCGGCGGTATCGGCATCGGGGGTGGGGGTGGGGCCTGCGGCTGTGGCATCGGGACGCCCGCTTGCGCCATGATGTTTGCCAGGTAGACCGAGAAAGGGGGGACGCGATTCATCATGGTTAGTACCCCAGCCGCGATTCCGCGTACTCGCTGGCAGAGCCGCCCTGCCGACGGTTGGTCCGCGTTGGCGCGGGAGCCGGGGCGGCCTCACCAAAGGCGTTGGCGCTTCCAAGATAGGGGTACATGTTCATGTACGAGTCCAGGCTGCTAATCAAGGTTCCGTCCGTGGGGTTGGCGGCGTGGATAAACTGACCATCCCCAATGTACACCCCGACGTGGCTGGCCCCGTTGAGCTCGGCCCCGCCGCCACCGCGCAGTCCCGTATCGAAGAACACGAGGTCGCCAGACTGTAATTGGCTGGGGTCTTGGTTCAGGCGACCCGTGTCCGCCGCCCACTGGTACTGGTAATGCGACCCCATCGGCACGTCGCCGCCGCCGTAGTTCTGGTCAAGCCAATAGACAAAGCCTGAGCAATCCCAACCGGACGCCCACGGGTCTGATCCGGCTCCAGGGATGGCGCCCCAGTTGTAGGCGACCCCAACGTATTTGACCGCTTCGTCCACGATCGCGCTACCGTTTGGGTCGCTGGTCCCGGTTGGGTAGCCCCCCGCCGAGAGTCGCTCTTGGCCGGTGGGGGCCGCGGCTTGGAGTGGCCCCATTTGCTCGACGAGGTTGTTGACCTCATCGACGTACATATTCTGCGTCGTGCCGTTGGGGTCGGTGGTTGGGAAGTAGACGTTGGTCAACGCCCCCTCCCAACCGCCGTACTGCTTCATGTTCTCGCCCATGATCGCGGCGCCCATCCAGATGTTTCCCTCGGGCGTGTAGGGGTCGTACTGCGGATACTGCGGTCCCCAGATTTTGGGCTTGACCTGCATCATGCCGACACTGAGGCCGTCACCAAATCCGTCGTCGCGAGACCCCGTGTTCGCCCCGGCACCGCCCGATTCAATGACGGCCATTGCCTTCAGGACGCGGGGATCGACGCCGTACTTCTCGCCCGCGGCGATGAAGGTCGCGTCCCACTTGTCGATGGCCTGGTTGCCGACCGAACCGAGTGCCGTGGTGCTGCCACCACCAGCGCCTGACGAACTCAAGCGGCCGGTTCCAGTCGGCGTCCCCGTCCCGGTTCCGGTCGCCGTCATTCCCGCGGCCCGTTCTTCCCCGGTGAGGGAGGGGCGCCCGGTCCGTCCCTCGGCGGGCGCGGGCGGTCCAGTCCCCGAGGACGACGGGGCGAGACGGCCCGTCGTGGATGCAGATGACGACGGCGGGGGCATGGCCGGGCCGAAGGGGAGGTTTTGGCGCAAAGCGCCCCAGCCGCCACCCGGTCCGCCGAGGGCGTCAAGGGATGCCCCCCAGCCGCCAGACGCGCGGCCGCCGATCGCGTCGAGCGTCTGGCCCCAGCCACCGGACGTACCCCCCCCGCCGCCAAGGGCGTCAAGGACGCGGCCCCAGTTGCCCGGCTGGGTCGCTAAGCCACCAAGAATATTCGCCCAGTTCGTGCCGCCGGGTTCCATTGCCGCCGCCTAGGACCGGCGTCCGCGCGGATCGCCATAGTTCGGCATAGCGGGCGGAGCCGCCGGTGCCGGGTATCCCGTGGTTGGGATGTTCGGCAT
>JALYPS010000284.1 GCA_030856285.1 Pseudomonadota bacterium | reverse complement strand
GTTCAGGGGGATCCCATGCTTGCACGACTGACCTTCATACTGACGCTGGCCACCGCACCGATGGCGCTGGCCCAGGAGCCGCCGGCGGCAACCGCTGAACAAATCGCATCCGCCCGCGCCATCGCGGCCAAACTCATTCGCGACGCGGGCGCGGACGGCGTCTTCGTCGACAAGACGACGGGCGCTCTCGCCGAAGTCGAGCACATCGCCAGCGGCCTGCGCTGTACGTTCAGCGGCGGCCCCAATGATCGCATCGCCATCTTCCCGCCCGTCGGAGGACTGCCGCGGGGCGACGATGTCGGCTGCACTTCGCTTGACGAAGCCCTCGATCTCGACATGAGCCTTTACGCCACACGCTACCGCCCGCTTCCGAGCGAAGCGGCCGTGCTGGCCGATGCGTCACGGGCGATCACGCAGCGGTTCGGCCAAGCCACCCCGTTCACCGGTGAGACGGTTTCAGTTTCAAGCGAGGAACAATCGCCGCCGCTGTTCGCCGGGTTCAAGGTCGTGATGCAGGGCGAGGAGAAGCTGACCATGGTTCTGGTTTCCCACCGTGGCGAATGGGGCTTCAAGGCCCGCGCGACTGGCCCCTACGAAAACGCCATGGCCGTCAGCCTCTATGCAGCGATCCTCTTCGAGGGAGCCTTGACGCACCGGGCCGCTGACTGACGAAGCGATTGGGCGGCGGGGCCGGGCCTGCTAACCTGCCTCCATGCTCCTCCCTTTCTTCACCGCCCTGCGAGACGCGCGCGTGCCCGTGTCGATGAAAGAATGGCTCCATCTGATGGAGGCCATGGACAGGGACGTGGCGGGGCGGAAGGTCGACGACTTCTACCATCTGTCCCGGGCGGTGCTGGTCAAGGACGAGAAACACTACGACCGGTTCGATCAGGTGTTCGGCAAGGTGTTCGCCGGGATCGAGACCGTCGGCGCGGGAGACGAGCCGGCGCTGGATGTGCCGGAAGACTGGTTGAGGCTGCTGAACGAGAAATACCTGACCGATGAGGAGAAGGCGCAGATCGAGGCGCTGGGCGGGTTCGACAAGCTGATGGAGACGCTGAAGCAGCGGCTCGAGGAGCAGCAGGGTCGGCACGAGGGCGGCAACAAATGGATAGGCACCGGCGGGACCAGCCCGTTCGGCCACGGCGGCTACAACCCCGAGGGCGTGCGGGTCGGCGGGCCGGGGCGACAGGGACGCGCGGTCAAGGTCTGGGAGAAGCGCGAATACCGCAATCTGGACGACCAGGTCGAGCTGGGCACGCGCAACATCAAGGTGGCCCTGCGCCGCCTGCGCCGGTTCGCCCGGCAGGGGGCGCTGGACGAGCTCGACATGGACGCCACCATCGACGGCACGGCGCGTCAGGGCTGGCTGGACATCCACATGCGGGCCGAGCGGCGCAACACCATCAAGGTGCTGCTGTTCCTCGACATCGGCGGCTCGATGGATGCCCATGTGAAGATGTGCGAGGAGCTGTTCTCGGCCGCGAAGTCCGAGTTCAAACATCTGGAGTTCTTCTATTTCCACAACTGCCTCTACGAGGGCGTGTGGAAGGATAACCGGCGTCGGCACGAGCAGAAGATTCCGACCTGGGAGGTGTTGAACAAATACCCCGCCGACTGGCGCGCCATCTTCGTCGGCGACGCCACCATGAGCCCTTATGAGGTGACGATGCCCGGCGGTTCGGTCGAGCACTGGAACGAGGAGGCGGGCGCGATCTGGATGAAGCGGGCGACGCAGCAGTGGGACAAGGTCGCCTGGCTGAACCCGTCGCCGGAGCGGTACTGGAGCTATTCGGCCTCGGTCGGGATGGTGCGCGAACTGGTCGACGAGCGGATGTATCCGCTGACACTGGAAGGGCTGGAGAAGGCGATGCGGGCGCTGGCCAAATAGGCTAGGGTTTCAGGGTCGTTCGGGAAACTCGCGCCATGCTCGCCATCGTCCTCGCCCTGATGCTGCAACAGACCGCCCCCCTCCCCGCCGCGACGGGTCAGGTGGTGTGGGAGACCCCGGCGCCGGTGGCGGCCGCGGAACCGGTCGTGGCCGCCGATATTCCGGCCATCCCTGATTCCGCCCGCACCGATCCTTACGGCTATGAGCGGGCCGAATGCAGCCCGCTGATCCGCTCGAGACAGGAATCGTTGGAGACCTGTCAGGCGCGGGTCCGGGTGATCCTCGCCGCCCATCTCGGCAGCGCCCTGCCTGCCGGACTGGCCCCGGCCGGTGCGCCGGACGAATGCCGGCAAGAAGCCGCGGGCGACCGCTACGCCCTGCAGTGCGGTGCCCCGGACCGCGCCGCACGCCCCACGGCGGTGCTGGAGGAGCGGAGCTGTGAAACCCGCCCGCGCGTCCAGCCCCAGGGCGGCGTGGCCTGGACCGAGGAATGCCGCCCCGCCACCGGGGTTCGCGCAGATGATGACGGTCTGAGAGTCCGGCTGGGCGGCAAGGACTAGGCGCCCCTTTCAGCGAACGACGTCAGGTCTGGAAGGGTGACCGCCGGACCGCCACGTGCGCCCTTGGACTGACGGGAGGGCGGGCGATGCTGCTGACAGTATTGGCGATCACGATCCAGCTGGCGATGCCGGCCGGAACCCTGCAACAGGATGGCCCGATCCCGACTGCACCTGAGCGCTCGCCGCAGGACAACGCAACGCCTCGCGCCGATCCCGGCCCGGCCTGCACCTTCGGCGGACGGCCGGTCAGTTCTCCGGGGTGTCCGCCGACATCCGGCAGGCTGACGTGGGACGTCGACCTCACCCGCCCCAACCCCCCGGAGCCTTCAGACGAGGCCTGTGCAGACCCTGCGAACCGGCCATCTGGTAGGGCGGGGTTCGAC
>JALYPS010000245.1 GCA_030856285.1 Pseudomonadota bacterium | reverse complement strand
GTATAGCGGACGAGGACGCCGTGCAGCGAGGCCGCGGCGTCAGCTCCGGCCACGGCCGGGCAAATACTGGGTGGTGAAGGCCTGGCGCCAGTCCAGATTGGGCGGATAGACGCCAGCCTCGGAGGTGACCTCGAAGAAGGCCTGCCAGCGTTCGGCGGTCATGGCGCCGAGGCCATAGAGGGCCGCGTCGCCGCCGTCGACGATGCCGTTGGCCTTCAGCTTGGCGCGGGCCTGGTCGAGGATGGCCTGGGTCATCTCGGGGTTGGCCTTGCGGATCAGGGCGTCAGCGGCCTTGCCGTCGCCCTGGATATAGTCGCGCCAGCCCTCGGCCGAGGCGGCGATGAAGCTGCGCAGGGCGGCGGCGTTGTCGCGGGCGAAAGCGTTGGGTGCGAGAACCATGGCGGCGTAGGAGGGATAGCCCTCGTCGGCCAGCAGGAAGACCCGGGGGGCGAAGCCTGCCCCCTGTTCGATGCTGTACGGCTCGCTGGTCAGATAGCCCTGCTGCACCGCCCGCTCGTCGGCGAGGAAGGGGGCGGGGTTGAAATTGTAGGTCCGGACCTGATCGTCGGTGAAGCCGTATTTGGCCTTGAGCCAGACCCAGAAGGCGTCGCGCGAGGCGGTGGCGAGCAGGAAGGGGCGACCGGCGAGGTCGGCGATGGTCTCCAGCGCCGGGTCGGGGTGGGCGATGAGGACCTGGGGGTCCTTCTGGAAGAAGGCGGCGACGGCCTTCACCGGAGCGCCCTCGGCGACCAGATTCATCGGAATGAAGCTGTTGGAGCCCATGCCCAGTTCGACCGCGCCCGAGGCCAGCAGCTGGGGCACGTTGACGCCCGGTCCGCCCTGCATGATCTGGACGTTCAAACCGCGTTTGGCATAGGCCCCCGACGCCTGGGCCTGGTAGAAGCCGCCGTGCTCGGCCTGGGCGCGCCAGTCGGTGGCGAAGCGCAGGCGGACCCGCCCTTCCTCGTCGACCGGGGCCTCGGCGCGCTGACAACCGACCAGCGCCGCTGTGGCCGCGAGCGCGCCGGCGCCTGCCAGCAGGGCGCGGCGGTCGGGCGAGAAACGGCGATTCCCACGCAAGGTCATGACCTTGGTTTACGGCTCAGGTGCGGGGAAGGGAAGGGCGCCGCTCTAGGCCGATTGCAGGACGATCCATACCCCGGAAAAGTCGCCCAGACGCGCGTCCTGTTCGCGCACCCAGACGTAGAGTGTGCCGCTGTCGCTCCACATCATTCCGGCCGCATCGTCGCTGTCGATCTGCAACAGGAGGCGCCAGTCGCCCGCACCCGCTTCGAGCGCGGCCACCCGCTCGTCGCTGTAGCCTTCGGGGCCCCCGACGTAGATGCCGTTCGAGGCCAACTGGGCTTCAAGCTCCATGCCGTCGCCCTGGATCGGGCTGGGATAGCCGCTCACCTGATGCCGGGGACCATCGCCCAGGCCGGAATCCATGAAGTCCTGCACCGGCTCGAACTCGAACGTCCGGCCGACGTCCGGCGGAAGATCCAGCCGCTCGGTGGTCGGATAGGTCTGGGCGAGTCGACCGGCGAGCGCGATCGATGCGAAGACCCGGTCGCCGGACAGGCCCGGAGGACGCGGCAGGGGTCGCGGCGAGGCGGCGCTGGTCATGATGACTTTCCAACCGTCGCGGTCGGCTGGGTCGAAGCCCCAAGGCTCGTCCTCGACGTCAAAGAACAGGTGGAGGGCGCCCGAGGCTGGCAGCCAGTCCGGCCCCCCGGCGGCGCGCAGGGCGGCGAGATCCAGCTCGGCGATGAAGGACAGGGGGCGGCCCTTCCGGTCGGGCCAGTCGGACGCCGCAGGGAGGCGCGGATAGCCCCCGAGACGACAGACGGTAGGCCCTTCGGCCTGCTCCAGAACCACGGCGGGCCGCGCCCGGGCTCGCATCGCCGCGATCACCGCGCGTGTGGCCGACGACGGGTCCTGTCCGGCGGCGCGCGCCGTCCCGGCGACAGCAACGACGGCGCCGACGCCAGCCAGAAGGAGGCGTCGATCGGCGGAAAAACAGGACCTCAGGAACGGCTTCATGCCCGGACGCTAAGAGCCGCCGGCGCGGAAGAAAAGGGGTGTGGGCGTCTCGAATGCGGCGCGAGCGGCCCACCGCGGGCTCCCGACCAGATCGGCGGGAGGACCAGGTCGCGAACGATAGCGCCCGCCGGAATTGAGCGAGGGGACGAAGATCCCCGCAAGCGGTTTTCCTCGTCCCCTCGCCAAGTCCGGGTTGGACTTGGCCATTGAGGTTCAGCACCTTGGCTTCAGCATCAGCGAGG
>JALYPS010000244.1 GCA_030856285.1 Pseudomonadota bacterium | reverse complement strand
ATGCCGCCCGTGGCGACGCCGTCGTCGATCAGCTTCGAGGCCTCGCCCACAGTCATTTGACGAATGATCCGGCCGTCCGCGCCCTTCACCCCCGCCACATCGGTCAGCAGCAACATGCGCTTGGCCTTGAGCGAGCCGGCCAAGGCTCCGGCGACGGTGTCGGCGTTGACGTTGAAGGTCTGGCCGTCCTCGGTCACGCCGATCGGCGCGATCACCGGCACCCAGTCGGCGTCGGATTCCAGCAGGCGCACGATCAGCTTGGGATCGACCTTCGTCGGCTCGCCGACCAGTCCCAGATCAACCTCGTGCTCGATCATGCTGTCGGGATCGCGTTTGGTCCGGCGCGTCTTTTCAACGGTCAGCAGGCCCGCGTCCTTGCCGGACAGGCCGATGCCGCGCACGTCGGCCTCGCGCCCGGCCATGGTGATCCAGTGGGCGATCTCCTTGTTGACCGCGCCCGACAGGACCATCTCGGCCACCTGCATGGTGTCGGCGTCGGTGACCCGAAGACCGTCGACGAAGGCCGATTTCACCCCGGCCTTGTCCAGCATGGCGCTGATCTGCGGTCCGCCGCCGTGCACCACGACCGGATTGACCCCCATCAGCTTCAGCAACACCACATCGGCGGCGAACTGGCGCGCGACGGCGCTCTCGCCCATGGCGTGGCCGCCGTATTTGATGACCACCGTCTTGCGGTCATAGATCTGGATATAGGGCAGGGCCTCAGCGAGCGTCTTCGCCGTGTCCCAGCCCCGATCCCCGGATTGCCGTTCGGTCTCGTCCATGATGAGCAGGCTCCTAAAGGGAGGCCCGGCCCCTGTCACCTGAATCCCGCCGTCATGAAACCGGCGCGCGTCCGGGCCGTTGATCCCGGTATGAAAGAGCATGAGATCGACGATCGCGATCTGGCCCGATCCCGCCCGACGGATCCAGCCTCGCTTCAAGGGCATGACCCGGTGCTGTGCCCCGAATGTCAGGGCGCCGGCGCGACCGTGACCGGCGAGACCTGTCCGGTCTGCGAGGGAACCGGCAAGGCGACCGGGAGAACCGGGGGCGGTTGAGTTCCGGGCAGGCCTGATGCTTGTCGTTTCAGGGCTCGACGCTACGGTGGCTGTCTCTATCTTCGCCCCGGGGCCGATTCAGGATGTTCGACAGCCGACCTTCCGCCTCCGTCCATCAATCGCTTCCGACGCGCAGGGTTGAAATCCCGTGATCGAGGGCCGCAGGGTGCTTGCGATTGTTCCGGCCCGGGGTGGATCGACCCGGTTGGCCGCCAAGAACGCCCGGATGCTCGCCGGTCGGCCGATGGTAGCCTGGACCTTGGCCGCGGCGGCCGGGTCGCGCCTCATCGATCATCTGGTCGTGTCCACCGACGATCCGGCCGTGGCGGCGGCGGCGAGCGAAATGGGCTGGCCGCCGCCTTTCGTGCGGCCGGGCCATCTTTCGGGGCCGGATGCGAGCGTTATCGACGCCATCGAACACGCGCTGCTCCAGACCGGCGGCGAGTGGGATTATGTGGTGCTGCTGCAGCCGACCTCGCCCCTTCGAAACGCCGAGGACATCGATCAGGCCATCGCACTGTGTGACCGAAGCGGCGCCCCGTCGGTCATCGCCGTGTCGCCTCTGCCCAAACCGCCGGCCTTTTACGGCGTGGTGGAGCCGGACGGGCGTTATGTCCCGGCCACAAGCGGCGAGGGAAACGATCTGGACAGGACCGTCGTTGTGAACGGGGCCGTCTATGTCGGGCGGCCGGGCATACTGTTGCGCGAGCGCACGTTCCAGTCGGAGGGCGCCTTGGCTTATCCGATGCCGTTCGAACGCAGCTGGGATGTCGATTCACTGGCTGATTTCGCCATTTGCGACGCCCTCCTCGCCCTGCAAGGGACGAACCGGGGATGAAATTCCCGCAATCAGGCCGCACAACGCCGTCGTGTAGCCTATCAGCCACGCTCGCCGGCCTTCGCAACTGACCGTCTCGACCTGGGTCAGCTGGGCTGTTATGACACCCCAGCGGCGGCTACTACGCCGTCATAAATTTCATTTGGGCTGCGGAGGGCATCCACCCATGCGCGTTAAAACTTTCATTCTGGCCACCAGCGCTGTCGGGGCTCTCGCCCTGTCAGCCGGCGTCGCCAACGCCGAGCCGAATGGCTGGTACGGCGCGATTGATGCGGGCTATCACACGCTCGGCACTATTGAAGCTGACGGCCAGCGTGGTCCGCAGTTCGATATTGAAACTGAGGACGATTGGGCGGCGTTCGCCCGTCTGGGCTACCGGTTCGACCAGAACTGGCG
>JALYPS010000210.1 GCA_030856285.1 Pseudomonadota bacterium | reverse complement strand
CCGGCCAGCCGATCGGCCTGGAAGGTCGTACCGGGGTCGCAACCGGGGACCATCTGCACTTTGGGCTATCGTCTGGCGGTAATAACTGGATCAACCCGGAACCGTATATCTACGGGGGGCAGGAGCTAGGCGGACCGATGCCGGCAAACAATCTACCCGCGGGCTACCAGGCGGGACCGAGCGCGCCCGTCGCGCGCCCTCCGACCGACCTATTCGGGAACCCTGAAAACGCGTATCCGCTGGACGCTGGCAAGCAATGCGCCCCCGGCTACAACATCGGGACCATCAACCCTCGCCTGCACGCGGCGCCCGGTATGTTGTGGTTCAACCGGCCGACTCTCGCGGACGGGACGATCGTCGCGTGCATCAAAGGCGGGCTGAAACCTGGTGACAACGTAGCCGCTGAATCGTTCGGCGCCGGCATCGGCGCTATCGGGGAGCGAATCGCCGGCGCCGGCCGGACGATAGCCCTCCTGGTCCTGTTCGGCCTGGTCCTGTTGTTCGGCCTGTTGCAGCTGGCAAAGGGCCGGTGACCGATCGCCCCATTTCGTTCGGGGAGCTGTACGGCGGCGAGGCTGGCGAGGCAGCTGGCAGCGCGCCCGCCGACGCGCGCGCGCTGCGGATCGAAGTCCCCTACGGCACGTCACCGCCGGCGACAAACGTCCCGTTCCCGGTGCGCTCGATCCGCGCGGACAACCCTTCCGGCTATTGGTATCGCGTAGCCGGGCAGCTGGTCCCGCCCTGGACGGTGGCGGGGATTCTGCGGCTCGATCGCCCGGTGACGGCGGTCGAGGTTGTCGTAGGCGCCCCCGCCGGCCAAACGTCCGAAGTCCTGGGAGCTAACCTGGTCCTGGTCGCGTATGAAGCTGACTATCCCCCGAGCGCCGGCGTGCACCTTCCCCCGCAACGCGGCTACGGCCTGCGCCGCGCCTCGCTGACGATGATCGCTACAACGTCCGGCGGATTCCCGGTCGCCCAAGTCGTCGTCCCGGAGGTGGCCGGCCAACGCTTCGGGGTGGTGTCGCTGGCCGGCATGTTGTCATGGGACACGCGGAACCGGATGGGCCTGACGACGGTCTATATCGGCTGGCTGAATACGCTGGCTAGCGTGGAAACGCAAGCCGTGGTGACTGTCGGGCCGGCCGCGCCCCATTCGCCCGATCTTCGGTTTGATCCGCCCCTAGCCTGGCCGGCGCCTGGTACGGCTAACGTCGGGGACGCGGGCATCTATGCGGTGGGCCGCCAGTTTGCGGCCGATGCGCCGGCGACCGTCCGCGTGGACGTTGGATACCTGGTACTCGCGCAATGATGAGCTACGTCCCGCCGGATATGCAGGTGGTTCGCCTGGACCTGGTGACTAACGCTGTCATCAACACGAATACGGCGCACGTCCTGGTTGCGTCCCCAGGCGCCGGCCGACGGCTACGGCTCTGGCTGGCCGGCGCCAGCCTGCGGCAGAATCAAGCGGCCGGTACGCAGCTCCGCATGATCTTCGGCGCAACGGCGCCGGCCGCTAGTTACGTCGAAGTCCTGCTAGCCGATGGCCGCCGATCACTGGAAAACACCTTACCCGGCGGTCTGATCCTCCCCGACGATTCGTCCCTCCGCGCGCTGTCGGTCTGTACGGTGGCATCCGTCGCGGTCACGGCCTGGATTCTCTATACGTCCGAGTCGATCTAGGCCGATTGGGCTATTGCATCCCGCCGATCGGCTCGTCTATGCTCCGCTGGTCTAACCCGCAACGGAGATACATGATGCCCGACTATTCCCGACCGTCCCTGGCCGAACAGCGGCGCCGATGGGCGCTCACCGAGCGCGCCATACCTGGCGCCGGTCCCCATTGGCTGATGTTCGGCCCCCTGCACTCTTGCGCCGAGTGCGCCGATATTTGTCCCGCCGGCTGCGGCTACTCTCTCCGCGCCCATACCGCCGGTGACCCTTGTCCCGACGAATACGGCGCCCTCCGCGCCTGGGGGCTGGCATGAGCGCTTTTCACCGACGCAACTTACGCGCGCGCGCCGCCGCGGCCTGGGAGGCGGCCGCGGACGAAGTGGCCGCCCTGCATACCGCGACCGAGTTCCAACGCCGGCTGTCCGTTCAGAATCGGCTACGTTGGGTCCTGGATGATTCCGAGCTTGTGATTCCGAACGTGCATCCTCGCGCGGACGGAACCTACCTGGCGACCGTGGACGATATGACTTTTATCGTGCATCCCGCCAGCGGTGGCGCCGCCGACCTTCCAGGCGCGAACGTCCGCGGCCTGGTGGTCCTGGAGTCGGTCGGGGATACGCGCTATCCGATCGGCGGCTATCCGATCTCGTCGCTAGCCGACCTGGGCCGCGCCCTCGCGGCGGGCGGATTCGCCCGGAAGGGGGCCGATCATGCAACGCCGGAATGATTGGATGGCCGGCGCCGGCTGCCTGGTCCTGTTCGTTGGTCCGCTGGTGTTCTGGACGCTGGTCGCCTACGCGGGCGGCTGGCGTGCGCTGGTGGCGGCCGCGCTGGTGACTATCGCGGGCGCGTTCGCGCTGGCGGCCTGGGACTACGGTCCCCCGGCCGCGCCATGAATATCCGGAAGTTGCAGAACGAAGCGCTTGGTATTGCGATCCCGGTCGAGGATGGCGCGGCGGTTCGCGCTAGCCTGATGAGCGTCCCCGGCGGCTGGCGCTTGGCGTGGGGATTCGATGGCGGCATCCGCAAAGTACCGTTCGGGATAGTCCGCCATGACGTGGCCGAAGCGGCCGCCGTCGCGCGCGCCGTCAATGAGCGCGGCGAGGACGCATGATGGCGGGCCGGCCTACGTTCTGGTCCGGTCCTGACACCGGCCGATGGATCGGTAGCCCTCGCCGGTATGTTGGACACGAAGTTGAGCTAGCCGTTGACCTGGCCGTGGATACCGAGCTAGCCGCGTTGGCTACGGCGCGCGACGTCGAGCGCTACATCGAGCAGCTGCCCGCCGGCCTTGTTGGCCGCGCCTGGCGGCCGTGGAATGCCTGGATAGCCGGCGATCCGGTGTCGATAGGCGAGTAATCCGGTTTTCCTTTTGCGCCCCCGCTGATCCGGCGGGGGCGCTACCATGCGCGGATGCCCGTGATGCCGTCCCCCGCCCCCCGCCCGAATCGCCTGGGACGCGCTGTGGCGGCCGTGGCGGTCTATCTCAACCGCGGCCGCTGTCCCTGTCCTGTTTGTGACTCGATCCGCCAGCACGCGCGCCCTGGCGCGTCCAGGGGCGCGGAACGGCAAGCCTGGCGCGCGGCCTGGAAGATCGGCCGGCTACGCTGATGCTGTTATTCCCCGAGCTAGGGCCGGCTCCGGACCCGCGCCGCGCGCCTCTTGTGTCCATACCTGGCAACAAAACGGGATTTCCCGCTCTGGCGCTGTCGCCGGACCGCCAACCGTTCGCCGGCGAAGCCTCCGAACTGGTGTCAAAGACCCTCGCGGACCTGCGCCGCGGCGCACTATCCCGCGCCCCGGTCGGGGATTCCGCCCGGCGCGCTGCCCGGGAGCGTGACCGCGACGTGACGAAGGGGCAGCTATCCCGCGTCCTGTCCGCCGGCGCCGATCTGCGCGCCAATACCGACGATGGCACCTGGCTCCGCGCCCGGTCCCTGGCCGTCGAGGGTTGTCGGGAGATGCGCGCGTTCCGCGAGGCGACCTGCGGTATCTACCTGACCCGTCCCCTAAGCTGTCGCGTCCGCGGCTGCCCGTCCTGCGAGTCCGGCCGCGCGATCCGCCTGGAACGTATCTACCTGGCGACCGCCGAGCAGATGGCATGGCCGGCGCTGGTAACTCTGACCATCCCGAACGTGACGGACGAAGCGCTCCCCGCGGCGCTCACTGAGTTGCAGTCCGGCTTTGATCGGCTCCGCGCCCGTAAGATATTTCGGGGCGGCGCCTGCAAAGACTGGCAGACGCGCCACGCCGGCGATGATGCCTGGGCGCCGATCCGGCTACCGCCGAACGCCCGCGGGGAGCGCCGCTACGCTCCGACGAAGGGCGGACATTTCGTGGTCCCCGGCGGCATTTACTCGATCGAGGTTACCCATAATCCGGTAACCGACCTGTACCATCCGCACCTGCACGCGCTGATCGACTCGCGCTGGATGCTCCGAACCGAGCTACGCGATGCCTGGACTAAGGCGATGCGGTCGGGGCGGGAGCTGCGCGTGGATATTCGCCGCGTCAAGGGGTCCGACCGCCGCGGCGCGATCCGCGAAACTCTCAAGTACGTTACCAAGCCGTCCCCCGATCTGATAACCGAGCGCGCGCCCGAGCGATTCGTCCGGTTGGCTCTCGCCCTCCGCGGCCGCCGCCTGGTCAACGGCTTTGGCGTGTGGCGCGGTATCCCCGACGTTGATGATCCCGAGCCGGAAACCGTCCGCGTGGTCGATCCTAATGACCCGTTCCGATTCGACAATCTGCCGGCGGTCTGCCCGTTCTGCAAGGCGCCCGCGGCCTGGGACGCTCCGGTATTCGCGCCGCGTATCGAAGGCCGTAGCCTCGCGCCGCGCTTGCCGATGGCCTGGATACCGAAACAACCCGCCCCGCCATAGCTCCCCCGCGGTACACTTTCGGCGGTCCTGGGGTGATTCCCCCCGCCCTGGGACCTTACTGAACCTGAATGGGAGCGCCGCCGATGGCTAGTCCGCTACCTGGTACGCCCGCATATGACGAATGGCGCGCGAAGCTGTCCGCCCACGCCCGCGAACGGTGGGCTGATCCCGAATGGCGCGCCGGCGCCGGCGCCCGAGCTGTCGCTACCCAACGCCACGGCCGCCCGCCGAAAGTGAAGCCGGACCCGAAGCCGTCCCCGGCGCCGGCGGTCGAGCCGCCGGTATCTGACCCGCCCCCGAACCGGCCGCCCTGGTACGCGCGTACCCTCGCGGACGTGATGGGCCGCAAGTGACGCTACCGCCCCCGATCATCGAAGGGGACCCGCTGGCCGGCGCCCCCCACGATCCGATCGTGGATGACCCATTTGTGGAGGCCGTCGAGCGCGCCGGCGACGAAGGTCTACCCGAATCCGCCCGCGCGCCGATCGGCGCGGACGAAGTAACCGGATTTCTGGTGGCCGCCGGCGATGTTGTCGCCCGTTGGCGCGGCGACCATTGGCGCATAGACCCGTCCGAGTGCGACGTCGCCGCCCCGGCGATCGCGCGCCAGCTGGCGAAACCCGATGGCGGTTGGCTGGCCGAATGGATGGAGCGCCACGGCGATACGATGCTTATTACTGTTGGCTTGGGACTGATCGTGGCGCCCCGCGTTGGTACCGAGCTGGCGATCCGCCGGGAGCGCCGGCGGGCTATCCTGGACGCGGCACCGGCATATGGGAGCGAATACGGCTATGGCCCTGACTACGGAGCAACGCCAGCGGGCGACGATCAAGCTGCATCGAGCGCTGGATATGGCGTTCCGGTCCCTGGATACGACCAAAGGGATGTTCGCCCGGTCGATCCTCGGAGCCTTGCGACCGCGTTTGGCGAAGGCGGTTGACGACGATCCCGAGCTAGCCGTTGCATTGTTGGTATGGGCATGGGCACGAATCCCCGAGATAATCGAAGGCGTGGACCTGCGCGACACCGCGCGAGTCCTGGGGATCGCGGAGGCGGTCGAGCGGGAGCTATTCGGTTCCGAGCCGGCCAGCGCGCCTTTCTCTGTGGACGATCCGGTTCCGGCAAAACCTACTTAGCGGTTCGCTACCTGGTCGCGCCCTGGCGCCGCGGGATCGCCATAGACTGGAAACATCATCTGACCGCCGGGGAGCTGCCTGGCTGGCACGTTGTCACCGGCATCCGCGAAGCTGTGAAGCTCTGGACGCCCGAGCGCCCGCGGATGATTGTCCGGCCTGTCGCCGGCGAATCGGAGGCTGAATACACCGTCCTGGCCGATCGCGTCTACAAGCTAGGCGACGCCGGCTGGTACGACGATGAGGCGCTGAACGCGGCGCCGCAAGGTCGGATGTTCTATGGCCTGGAACGGCTGCTAACCGAAGGGCGCACGCGCGGTATATCCGTGGTCCTGGCGACTACCCGCCCCGTTGGCGTGCACAATCGCGCGATCTCCGAAGCGAATCACCTGTTTGCTTTTGATCTGCTCTTGGAAGGGGACCGGCGCAAGCTGGCCGGATTCGTCGGACCCTCGATCCTCGCGCCGGACCTGCTCCGCGTCCCGCATTCGTTCGGCTATTTCTCGCCGGATGACGGCGAACCCTTCCGAGTCTATGCGCCGGTCCCCGCGCGCGGATAGGTCGCGCGCGTTGCGCGGTGGTGGTACGATCCCCTCGCGTACACCGATTCCGGGCAGGAGTTAGGCGGGGGCACGCGGCAAACCGTTGCGGGTTGGCCGGCCGCCCTAGCTCCTGTCCTGGGGTCGGTTTTCGCATTTAGAAACCGGGGGGCCAGCATGAGGCGACGATCGGCTATGGTCCGCGTCAATCTCTATAACCTGGCGGTGGTTACGCTCCTGGCCGCAGTCGGGATATTCGCTCTCAAGGCGGTGTCCGGTGTTGTCCCGGTTCGTGGCTTCCGCGATTTCGTGGGGGGCATCTGATGGCGATGAATGCGCCGGCCGTATCGCCGGAGCTCCGCGCAGCTGCGTTCAACGCGGCGACGCGCCAAAAGATCGTTAGCGTTCCCGGCTTCGCGTACGCGGCCGGCCAAGTGGGGCAGACCCTTCTCCCCAAGGTCGGGCTCCTCGCCCGCGTGATCCTCCGGTATTCGGGAACGCTCACCGTCACGATCGGCGCCGGATCGGCCGTGGCCGCTTCGCGTTCTCCGTGGGCGATCGCCAACCGGATTCGACTCCTGGCGAATAGCTCCCTCCCCCTGTTCGATACGTCCGGCTTCGGCGCCTATTGCGCCCTGCACTTGCAGGACGTGCAGGGGATTTCGTCCAAGCCTGGCGGCTACGCCGGCGCCCTGACGCCGACCAATAACCCGGCCTGGTATCCGCCCGCGATCGCGGAGGTCCGGCGCTTCGGTGTCGCGGCCGGCGCTAACCCGATCGACATTGCCTGGCCGCTGTCCGTGAAGGTCAATGAGCAGGACCCGATCGGCCTTATCGTGGCGCAGAATCCACAAACTCAGCTGGTCCTGGAAGTCCAGCAAGGGCAGATAGCCGACCTGGTGACCCTCGCCGGCGGCGCTACCGCCACTCTTACCGGCACCTGGTCGCTCGGGATCGAGTATTTCGAGGCTCCCGCCGATCCGGCGGCAATGCCGGATGTGACATTTGTCCACGTCTGGTCCGAGCGCCGCGATCCGATCTCTAACGTCGGGGATTTCCCGATTCGCCTGGTGACGGGCGACACGTTCCTACGGATCGCCCATATCGTGCAGCTGAACGGCACTCTGAATCGAGCTGATGTGGAGTCCCTCGCCATTACGCTCAATGAATCGGAAACGCCGTACGATCTGCCGCGCTGGCTCCAGCTGGAGTACCAGCGGCTCCGCTATGGCAAGGACCTTCCGGAAGGCGTGTTCGTGCACGATTTCTTCGTGCCTGACACAACGCGGGACATGCTCAATAGCGCGCTTTACTCTGACGTTCGCGCGCGCCTCCGGATCGCTTCGACCGCGACCCTGGGGACCGGCAACAACTTTGTTGACACGGTGTCGGAACGTCTGGTCCAGGTGGCGTGACGATGGCAAACAAGCGCAATGACGGGGGCAAGACAAAGGGCGCCGGCTACGCGTCCGCGCAGGTCCGCCGCGCGTTCGCGCCGTTCGGGGCATTCTCGGACGGCGCCGCCGGCGAGATCGCTACGGCTATCGGCAAGGTGGACAACATCGGGGATATGGCTCCGGATGACGCGGCGCGCGCTGTCCAAAAGGCTGTCCACGATGCGACCGGCCAGCGGGTGTCGGTTGACGCCAGCTTGCAGGCCTTGCAGGTGATGCACGCCGAAGCGAACGCCGCCGGCGATCAAGTCGGCGGGGAGGGCGACGCGCCAGCCGGCGCCGAAACGGCGACTAGCTCGGGCAAGCCGGACGATGGCGGCGCCACGCATCACGCGGGCGGCGGCCAGTCAACCGGAACGGCAACGGCGGGCGGGACCGCGGGCGCCGGCGCCACTGAATCGCCGGCCGGTAAGTAGCCGCCATGATCTACGCGGCGCCTATCCGTCCGTCGAGCTTTGGGATAGCTGACATTTATCCCGAAGCGAAAGGGCCGTATCCGTCAACCGCCCAACTGGGGAACCCGGCCGAAGTCCGCGCCGCGGCCGGGTCCCTGGGGGGCGCTCCCCTGTCGGGGCCGAACCTGAATCCGCGGGAGCTGGTCAACGCGCCGGCTGTGTGGCTCCTGGTGGCATTGGGCCTGCTCCTGTTCCTGTCCGCGAAGGCATGAGCGTGAGCGGGTCGCCCCTCGGGGCATACGCGGAGGTTGTCGCCGCTGCAACGGCCGTGATTACCGTCGCGGCCGCGATCCTGTCGCGTCCGCTGATGTTCCAGGATGCTTTTTTAGACTCTCTCGCTGCCTTGTCTTTGGGCGCCGTATTCGGTTCGACCGCCACGGCTAACGGGGTCAAGACGCAGGAACGCGCCGACCGGGCCGCGGCCGTCGTTGTCGCCACTGCGGCCGATGTGGCCGCCAACGTGGCCGCTACCGCGGCCGGCGCTGCATCGGGTCCGTACGCGGCGGAAACGGCGCACAACACCGAGCTGATCGCCAAAAACACCGATCCCGCCAATGGCGGCAACGGCGGCGGCCGCTCAACCGATGCGCCGTGACCGCGGCGCGCCCGATTGTTGTGATGGCTGGTGCAGCCGGCGGGAGCAACGCTGGTGGCATCCTCCTGTTGCTGGT
>JALYPS010000203.1 GCA_030856285.1 Pseudomonadota bacterium | reverse complement strand
GGCTACGTCGATCAGGCCCAGGCGATCGCCGACGGCCTCGCCATGACCTTTCACTTCCACGCCGCCATGCAGGTTGAGGCCGAACAGTACGGCGACGCCGTCCTGACTCTACGGCCCGAGCGACTGGTGAAATCCGGACCGTTGCCGACGATTCGGGGCGTTCCGGGTCTCGAGCCGCGCGGCGCCCTCTGGGCGGTGATTGATTTCGACGGCGTCGAACTGAATGTCATCAATACCCACCTCGGCCTCGTTCCTCGCGAGCAACGGCTGCAGGCGGCGGCGCTGGTCGGGCCGGACTGGCTGGGCCATCCGGACTGTGTCGGGCCAACCCTGCTCACCGGCGACTTCAATGCGACCTCGGTCACCCGGCCGTATCAGACGTTGGCTCGGCGGCTCGCCGACTGTCAGCGCAGTCTCGGCTTGAAGCCCTCGGTCAAGACATTTCCGTCCAGCTTTCCCGCCATACGGATCGACCACTGTTTCACCAGTCCCGAGCTGCTGGTGACGGCGGTGAAGGCGCCCTTCTCCCCCCTGGCCCGAATGGCGTCGGACCACCTGCCGCTGATCATCGATTTCGAGATCAGGGTTCCATAGGCGCCGACAGGGTACGGTGCGAACGGCTGCGCCGCTTCCAGGGGCGGAACGCATCGCGTGTCGAGGTGGGATCGCCCAGCTGGAACTCGGCGATGATGCGCTCGACCCGCGATGGGGGCACCGCCCCGAGCACCTTCATCCGGCCGGTGTCGAACCGGTGGATAGCCTCCCCGACCGTCCCGGTCACGGCCTCGACCGCGCCGAAGGCCTCGCCGCTGACGCCGATCCAGTGCCCGATGGTCCGCTGCCGGAACCGGCGAATGGCGTCCTGGCCAACGGCGTCGGTCGGCTCAGCCGCGATGTCGCATTCCGTGTCGAAGCCAAATGACCGGTTGTTCAGGTTGGTCGAGCCGATGCGCAGCACGGCGTCATCATAGATCGAGACCTTGGCATGGACGATGATCCGCTCACCTTCCCGGGTGTAGGGGGTGAAGGCGAAGAAGCGATTGTGATGGTCGGCCTGTTCCAGTCGGAACAGGACCTCGGAACGCGCAGTGTCCATGGTGATGCGATCGAACCAGCTCGGGCTGGTTCCGGTCGAGACCAGCACGATCTCAGGCCCGTGCGCCTCGCCCAGCCGAGCAGCCAACGCCTCAGCGATGGCGGGCGAGGTGAAGTACTGGTTCTCCATGTAGATCAGATGTTTGGCGCTCCGGATGGCGTCGAGGTGGAGAGCCTCGTTCTCGCGGACCTCGGCTCGCCCGGCGGCGGCCGGCTCCGTGCGGGCGATGGCAACCGGCGTCCCGTGCAGATCGGCCTCAAGACCCTCAGGCCAGGGGTCGCCATCAGCCTCATCGGGAATCGTCCGTTCGCCCGTGGCCCGGAACCAGCGCTCCCGCGCCAGGTCGCCGAGCGCCCGCGCCGCGGCCCCGTCCATGACCGCCATGACTTCGTGACGAGGGGATGGGATCAGGCCGGACGGCTGACAGCGGCGCGGATCGCCGTCCAGATGTTCTTCGGAATCCCACCGATCCGTTGAGATGTCGCCGCCGCCGCAGAAGGCGACAGCGTCGTCGATGATGATGACCTTCTGGTGGTGGCAGGCGCCGAAGGCCGGCGGCGGATCGAGCCTGAACTCCACCATCCGCTTGCGGAACCAGACCTGTGCCCGGTGCGGATAGAAGCCTTGGGACGCCGCGATCAGAAGAGGCGATTTCCAGATCAGAAGCCGCACGTCCAGCTCCGGATGAGCCTTCACCATCATGCGCAGCTGGTGCCCGATCTGGGCCTGATGGTCATCATGCGAGCTCTGCGGGTCCAGCCGCGTGCGGGGATCGAACTGCCAGCCGAGGATGACGATCGAGCGGCGCGCCTTGCCCAGGGCCGACCGAAGGGCGTCAAAGTAGGCGGCGTTTTCCATCAGGACGGCGAACCGGTCCGCCGTCTCGACCCGCCAGCAATTGCGCCCCGGCGTGAGCAGGCTGTGGCTCTGGTCGTGCCCCGGTTCGTTCATGGCGCAGGTTTGGCCGATTCGCGTGACGGCGATGTGCGCCCCAAGCTCTACAGGACGCACGCCGAGGACTTCCGTTCCATGTCGAGCCCACCGGGTCAATGGTGACGCTTTGTTCATGCGGGGCAGGATTGTCCGCACATGGTTTTGAGGGCATAAGAACCTCCGTCAGTCGGACAGGGGAGATCGGCGATGCAAGCGCTGATCGAGTTCATTGCAGGGTTCGTCGCCATGCTGGCCGCTGCGGTCTTGTCGCAGTTCGGCGTGGACCTGGACCCGCGACAGGCGCCCCAGCGTGAAATCCATCGCGTCCGCGATTGCGGCGATACACCGTCCGCGGGGGTTATCGCCGCATCGACCGAACGCAAGCAGGACTGCTGATCCATCAGGGATCGGCTGTCCCCGAAATCATACAGCGACTTTGCGCGCCGCGATTGACTCGTTAGGGTCGAAAGGTCCTATCGCGCGTCAGCTGTCGACGCGCCCGTGACGAGATCGCCGCTCCATGAAATCACCCCGTCAACGGCCTGCGCTGAACCTGACCGAGCCGGAATCGGCGGCGCCGGTCGCCGAGCCGTTCCTGGACACCACAGATCTTTCGCCGGCGGACAAGGATCCCGTTGCAACCGTCGATCGCCCGATGTCCGAACGTCGGCGACGTCGGCTCGCAGATGAGCAACGCCGCGCAGACGAACGGGCGCTGGCTGAAGCCGGGCGCGACGCGTCGGCCTCGGCCGTAGCGCCCGAGATCGCGGTATCGGCGGACGCTCCGCCGGTCGCGTATGAACCGCCTCCTGCTCCCGCTCGAATCCAGGGTCGCGAGAACCCTGCTCCGTCCGGCCGTCACGCCTATCTGGTCGCCGGTGTCGCCTCCGCGCTCTGGGTCGGCGGCGTGGCCGCATGGCTGGCGTTCGAGGTGGGTTCTGGGGCCGTGGAACTGGAACCGCTTCGCCTGGCCGTCTATGCGCTGATCGCGCTGGCGCCCGCCGGCATGGCCATCATGTTGGCCCACGCCGTGCGTCAGGGCGCGGGGCTGGCGGTTGAGACCCGCCGCGCCCGCGAATTGTCCGAGGCCCTGATCGCCCCTACCGCCCTGGCGGCCCAGCAGACCGGAGAGGTCCTGCACTCGCTGCGCAACGACATCGACCAGGCGTCGCTGGCGGCCGAACGCGCCCGCAACGACATGGCCCTGCTGCGTGAGGCGCTGTCGCAAGAGACCACCCGGCTGAACGAGGCCGCCGAAACGGCTGGCCGCACCGCGCGTCGCCTCGCCGAACAACTGGGCGACGAACGGGAGAAGATGCAGGTTCTGGCGACCCAGATGGACAGTCAGGCGTCCGGCGTGATCGACGCCGTCGAGCGGCAGTCCCGGATGGTGGTGGACGCCTCCGACCTGGCCCAGACCCAGTTGCGCGAAGCCGAAGCCGCCCTGGCCGCCCGCGCCGCCGACCTCGCCGCCGCCGCCAGCGAAGCCCAGGACGCGGCACGGGTCGCCGCCGACGACCTGGCGCGTCAGACCCTGCGGCTGGAGAACGCCGGATCGGGGGTCGCCGAGCAGATCCAGTCCGTGGAGGAAGGCCTGGGCCAACAGCGCGCCGCCCTGGTCACCGCCGCCTACGCCCTGCGCACCGATCAGGAAGACTTCTCGGCCCAGGTTGAGAGCCAGCGCGCCCAGTTGAGCGAACAGCTGTCCGCGACCCGCACCGCCGCCGGAGAACTTGAGGACACCTCGAGCCGGACGACCGAGACAATCAAGGACCTCGTCGAGGCCGCGACCGACCAATTCCGGGCCCTGGTTGAAATGTCCCAGCGCGAGGCTGACGGCTTCGACGCCGCCACAAAGCTGGCGCTCGACCGGTTCGAAGCCCTGGCGGCCGAGGCCCGCGACGCCCTGGTCGAGGAAACCCGGTCCGCCCTGACCGCGCTGCAGGCCACGGCCGAGGAATCCCGCGAGGCCGCGAGCCATGCGGCCGAACAGGCCCAGGTTCGCGCCGACCGATTGGGCGAAGCGCTGTTCGACGCGGCGCAGAAGGCCGATCAGGCGGCGGATGCCCGCGTGGACACGGCCCGCAAGATTGTCATCGAAACGAGCGAACTGGTTGATGAGGCCGGGGATCGGGCGTTGGAACGCCTTGAATCGACGGTCGAACGGATGAACACGGCCCTGGCGCAGATCGACGAGACCATCGGGGAACTCGATGAACGCGCCTCCCGGCTGCCTGAGGAGGCCCAGAAGCGGGTTGAAGCTGTCCGGGCCTCGGTCGAGGAAGGTCTGGCCGCCCTCGCCGCTGCGTCGCAGAAGGCCGCCGCCGACACGGAGGCGTTGGACGCCGGCTTCCAGGAGCGGGTGCGGCGCAACTACGATATGCTGACCGAGGCCGTGCGGCTGATGGGGGTGGTGTCGGGCGATACACCCGCCCTGCGCCGCCGCGAGCCGGTCCCGGCGTCTGCGCCGGACCCCGTTGAGCCCGACAGCGGTCGTTCGCGCCCGGCCACGGGGCAGGAGCCGCGCGCCTTCGGGCTGCGTGGACGGCTGAAGCTGGAGCCCATGCCCGGATCGGGCGCGCCCGCCGGTGAGCGGCTGGACTGGAACGATCTGGTCGACGACGGGCCGGGCGAGGCCCCTCTGGACCTTGATACACCGGTGATGCCGGCCGAGGCCGCCGAGGCGCTGGAGGGGCGGATCACCGCCGCCATCCGGCGTATGGGCGTGGATCCGAACGCCCTCCTGCCGCGCTCCCGGGTCGAGGAAGCGGCGCAGGCGGTGGCCGAGCGCGATCCGGACCGGGCGCGCCAGATCGTGCGGCGGGTGGCTCCGGCGGCGGTCCGCAGCGTCTCGCGCCGTGTTCTGACCGACCCCGATCTGCGGGCCGACGCCGAGGCCTATGTTCGAGG
>JALYPS010000176.1 GCA_030856285.1 Pseudomonadota bacterium | reverse complement strand
CCTCGACAGGGTCGGAGCCGTCCAGCTGAAGCAGGGCGACGGGTTCATCCGTGTACGGAACGATGGGGAGGCCGGCGGACGGGAGGCCGGACGAGGGGAGGGACAGGGCGGTCATGGCGGTGTCCTTCACGCGGCTTCGGCGGCGAGGGGGAGCGGCACGGAGCGGAGCGCCGCCGACAGATCGGCCAGCAGATCGTCCGCATGCTCCAGGCCGATGGAAAGGCGCAGCAGGCCGTCGGTGATGCCCGCCGTCCGGCGCGCCTCGGCCGTCATGGCGGCGTGGGTCATCAAGGCCGGATGGGCGATCAGGCTTTCGACCCCGCCCAGGGACTCGGCCAGGGTGAACACCTCCAGCTGGTCGACGAAGGCGCGGACGGCGGCGATGTCGTGCAGTTCGAAGCTGAGCATGGCGCCGAAGCCCGCCTGTTGCCGCGCCGCGATCGCGTGGCCCGGATGGGACGCCAGACCCGGATAGTGGACCGCGCGCACGGCCGGCTGGACGGCCAGCCATTGGGCCACCCGATGCGCCGTCGCCTGTTGCCGCTCGATACGGGCGAACAGGGTGCGGACGCCGCGCAGGGTGAGGTAGGCGTCAAACGGCGAACCCGTCACGCCAAGACAGTTGGCCCACCAGGTCAGCTGTTCAAGATCGGCCGGCTCCTTCGCGACGACACAGCCGCCGACCACGTCGGAATGGCCGTTGATGTATTTGGTCGTCGAATGGATCACCAGATCCGCACCGAGCGCGATGGGCTGCTGCAGGGCCGGCGACAGGAAGGTGTTGTCCACCGCCGCCTTGCAACCGACGGCATGGGCGCGGGCGCAGATGTCGGCCACGTCCACCACCCGCATCAGCGGATTGGACGGAGTCTCGATCAGGATCAGCTTCGGCTTCAGAGCGAGGGCGGCGTCCAGCGCCCCGCGGTCGTTCTGGTCGACGAACTGAACGTCGAAATGACCACGTTTGGCGCGGGCGCACAGCAGGCGGTGGGTGCCGCCGTAAAGGTCGTGGGGGGCGATCAGCAGGTCGCCGCGTTCCAGCGAGAACAGCGCCAGATCGACCGCCGCCATCCCGGTGGCGGTGACGACCGCGCCACAGCCGCCTTCCAGCCCGGCGAGGGTCTCGCCGAGCACGTCGCGGGTCGGATTGCCCGACCGCGTGTAGTCGTAACGCCGTTTTCCATCGAGGCCGTCGAAACTGTAGTTCGACGACAGATAGAGCGGCGGCATCACCGCGCCGTGCGCCGGGTCGCTGTTCACGCCATGGCGCGCGGCGGTCGTACAGGGGTGGGGGTTGGACGGACAGGTCATGCGGCGATCTCACGGGACGGGAGGGAAAGGATGCTGAGGATGTCGTGCAGGGCGTGGCTGACCCGCTCGCGCTCCTTCAGGAAGGCGTCGTGGCCAAAGACCGAGGGAGCCTCGATCAGACGGCGCAGGTTCGGCGCGCGGGCGGCCAGGTCGCGGCTGTCCTCGATCGGAACCAGCCGGTCCGAGGTGAAGCCGATGACGGTCAGGGGGCAGCGGATCGCCTCGGGCGGGACGGCATGCCGGTCCAGCGAATCCGACAGGGCGATCCAGCGCGCGGCGTCGGTTACGCCTTCATAGGCGGCGCCGCGGGCGATGAGATAGTCGCAGACGGGATAGGCGCCGCCCGCCTCTGCGGGCGGAGTCGATGCAAAGCGGAGGGCGAACTCCTCGGCGGTGCGATAGCCGGTCATGGCCAGTTCGCGGGCCAGGGCGACACCCTCGGCTTCGCGGCCGCAGTCGCGGGCGAAGGCCAGCAGCCGGCGCTGGACCCCGCGCGAAGCCGTCGCCGCCGGATGGGCGCGATGAGCGGCCGAGATGACGGCCAGTTCGCCGATCCGGTCGGGGAAGGCCGCCGCGAAGGCCAGACCGATGCAGCCGCCGTACGAGGCGCCGATGAAGACGTCGATCCGGGGCTCGCCGATCCCGTCGAGCAGCACTGCCAGCAGGCGCGCCTGATCGAAGGTGCTGATTGTGACCGGGGGGTCGCCCACGCCCGGGGCCAGGTCGAAGGCCAGGATCCGGACGCGGTTCAGGTCGATCGGTCCGCCGGTCTTGACCGCCCAGGGCCACCAGCCCGCGGCGAACCGCCCGCTCGAGATGCCGCCGGCCACGACGACGAGAGGCCCATGATCAGGTCCGTGCAGCCGACCGACGACCCCGGGCGCGGCGAGCCGCTGACCCGACTCCAGCCGGAAGTCGTCGGGAATGACGGCCCGGACGTCGCGTCCCGGCCTCTCTTCGATGTTCCAGTTCGTGGAGGCCACGGTCCGCTCCGCTCTCGCTCAGCGAAACCGATGGGGCGAACCAATTCGTGCGTGACAGACCCGTGAAGTCAGCCGGACCCTGGACGTGAGGGGGCCGTCGCTTCACTCATCTCTCGCGGCTTCCGGGGAGGCCTCGCAGGAGTTGGCACCATCTCCGGGACTGGGAAGTCCCGGAAGGTTGCCCCGGCATCAAAGGGCCTATCCCTCCGCCGGTCTTGATGAGTGCTCTTACGGTGGCGAACACTTCCGGCGACGTCAATCCCCATTGTTGCAGTGCGAAGCCGAGGCCGTTCAGCCCTCGTTCCAGCCGCCCGCCAACGCCTTGAAAAGGGCGATCTGGTAAGTGGTGACGAGGGCGTCCGAGGCCGCCAGCTGGGCGTCCGCTCCGGCCAGGGTGCGCTCGGCGTCGAGTACGCCCAGGAAGCTGTCGGCGCCGGCGTCGAAGCGCAGCCGCGACAGTCGGGCAGCGGTCGCGGCCTGATCCCGGGCCGCCTGCAGCGCACGCCGCCGGTCCAGTTCGTTGGCGTACTCAGCCAGCGCCGTCTCGGTTTCCTGCAGGGCCATGAGCACGGTCTGGTCGAAGGTCGCCAGGGCGGCCTCGGTCAGGGCGTCGGCCCGTTCCACCCGGGCGCGGCTGACGCCCGGATTGGTGAAGGACCAGCTGATCAGGGGGCCGAGGCTGAAGCGGAAATTGTCCCCTTCGCCGAGGTCCGCGATGTCGAGGGCTGTGGCGCCGACAGAGCCGCCGAGGGTGACGGTTGGATAGAGGCTTGCGACCGCGACATTGATCCGCGCCGCGGCGGCGGCGACCTGGCGTTCCGCCTGACGCACGTCGGGACGGCGGGCCAGCAAGGCGCCGCCGTCGCCGACGGGGATCGGTCGCGACAGCTGGGGTGGATCGACGCATGCGCCGGCCACGTCGCTCGCCTGTGCCGGGGTGCGGCCGGTCAGGGTCGCCAGCCGGAACAGGGCGCCGTCGCGCCGGGCGCGCAGCGGCGGCAGGGCGGCGCGGCTCGACTCCAACGCCGAACGGGCCCGGGCCACATCCAGTCCGTTGCCGGAGCCGGCGTCGAGCAGGCGTTGGGTCAGGTCGGCCGTGTCGGACTGGAGCGCGATCGTCCGCTCGGCCACCGCGATCTGGGCGTTGGCGGAGCAGGCGTCGGCATAGGCCCGGGTCGTCTCTGCCGCGACGGTGACGCGGATGATGTCGACGGCCGCCTGGGTGGCGTCGGCGTCAGCGCGGGCGGCGCGGATGGCGGCCGAGACCCGGCCCCAGAGATCGATCTCGTAGCTGACGTCGAGGCCGGCGTCGTAGGTCTCGACCTCGTCTTGCGGACCGCCCGGAGCGCCTCCGCCCGGCGGTATCGAGCCGGCCGACTGGCGGCTGTAGGTGGCCGAGC
>JALYPS010000138.1 GCA_030856285.1 Pseudomonadota bacterium | reverse complement strand
GCATGGGCTCATGCACCGACTTGCGCGGGATGATGCCGGGAGCCTTGACGTCGACGCGGCGGCGCTCGGTGAACTGGATCGGGCCCTTGCCGTCGATCGGCTCGCCCAGCGGATTGACGACGCGGCCGAGCAGGCCCTTGCCGACCGGAACGTCCACGATCTCACCGAGGCGGCGGACCTCGTCGCCCTCGGCAATCTGGTTGTCCTGGCCGAAGATCACGGCGCCGACGTTGTCGCGCTCGAGGTTCAGGGCCATGCCCTTCACGCCGGCCTTCGGGAACTCGATCATCTCGCCGGCCTGGACGTTGTCCAGACCGTGGATGCGGGCGATGCCGTCGCCGACCGACAGCACCTGGCCGACGTCGGACACGTCGGCTTCGACGCCGAAGGAGGCGATCTGCGACTTGAGGATGGCCGAGATTTCGGCGGCGCGGATGTCCATGACAGGCTCTCTGTTATCGTCTTGTCGGCGCGGCCGAAGCCGCGAGCGTGGGTGTTAAGCGCGTTTGAGCGCGAATTTCATCTGGTCGAGTTTGGTCTTCAGCGAGGCGTCGAACAGTTTCGAGCCGACCTTGACCTTGAGGCCGCCCAGGATCGACGGATCGACGCGGGCGGTCATTTCGGGGTCCTTGCCCAGCGAGGCGCGCAGGGCGGACTGGATGGACTTCATCTGGGCGGCGGTCAGGGCCTGGGCCGAGACGACCTCGGCGGCGACCACGCCGGTCTTCTTCGCATAGAGCAGTTCGAAGCCGGCGATCACGGCCGTCAGGTCGCGCGAGCGGCCGTTCTGGGCCAGCAGGCCGAGGAAATTCTTCGTCACGCCGTTGAACTTCGCCTTGTCGGCGATGGCGGTCAGACCCTTCTGCTGGTCTTCGGCGGCGATGACCGGTGACTGGGCCAGACGGCGCAGGTCGGCGCTCTCGTTCCAGGCCGCGCGAAGCGAGGCCAGGTCGGCGCGCACGGCGTCCAGAACGCCTGTCTCGTCAGCGAGGTCGAACAGCGCCTGTGCGTAGCGCTCGCCGACTTCCGTCGTCCTGTAGTCGTCAGCCACTAGTCATGTCCGCGCGGTTAGCGTTCGGGTTGGCGACCGGCGGCGTGTCCGCGCCAGTCAAAGGTCTGAAATGCTTTGAGAAAGCACTTGGGGGACGCGTCTTGCAACGCGCCCTCCGGCTCAGCCGGGCGCCTGATAGCATCGTAACCCCCCGACCGCAACCGAGGCGGCCTGCCGCAGGGGCCATGAAAAAGGCGTCCGCCCCGAAGAGCGGACGCCTTTCCCTCACTCAGTCCCGCTTAGGGGCAGCAGGGCATGTCGCAGCATCCCGCGATCAGGTCGCAGCAGCTCTGCACCAGCTGGGCCACGGCCGCAGGCTCGGCGGCGAAGGCTGCCGTGCCGGAAGCGGCGAGGGCCAGAACGGCCAAGGTCACAATACGCTTCATGTCAGTCTCTCCAGTGTCTGGAATGGAATTTTGAATCGGTTGAATATCGTCAGGCCGCGCCCCGGCGCGGCGGCGGCGGTTCGGGCGCCTGATTCCAGCCGACCCTGATCGTATCGACCGGGGGCGCTCCGACGCCCTGCCGCCAGACGACAGGGCGAGGCAGGGGTCCCGGCGCCGGCAGGATCACACAGCCCCCGGCCACCGCGCATATCATTGAAAGGCTGACTTCACCGTCGCCCCGCATCGGGCAGGACGCGTCCATCGCCATAGACCCGTCCGTGACGGGTGCGGCGACGGCGAGGGCGGGAGCCAGAGACAAGACGGCGGCCAACAACAGAGCGAGCCAGGACGGCGCCCGCCTGCCCTTCCGCCTTGTACTGATCGGCCGCTCACGTCTCATGGTTCAAGTCTACGTTCCCGCGGTTCAAAACGATACAGGCTTCGAGGTCGCAAGTCAGGCTGACGAACAGGCACCGGGTCCGTAGGACATCAACACGCAGCCCTGCGCCAACGGCCGGGCCCCGCGCAGGGTCAGGCCGAGCCGCTCCCCGCCCGCCGGAAACAGGGGCGCGCCGCCGCCGAGCAGGATCGGATTGACGTTCAGCTCGATCTCGTCGACCACGCCGCCGGCGATGAGCGAACCGGCCAGTTCGCCCCCGCCCATCAGCAATATGTCCTGTCCGGCCTGCGCCTTCAGCGCCCGGACGAAGCCGACGGCGTCATCGGCGACCAGTTCCGCGTGGGGCGAAGGCGACTGCGTCCAGCTGCGCGAGAAGATGAAGGAGCGGTGCCGCCGGGGTCGCCATCGGCCTTACCGGGACGAACGGCGACCTCATATGTCTTGCGGCCCAGCAGGACGGTGTCGAACCCCTGCCAGTGAGCCTTGGCCAGCGCCGCCGCGTCGTCGCTCCAGACCAGCCAGTCCATTTCGCCGCCGGGACCGGCGATATAGCCGTCCAGGCTGACCGCGACGCTGAACCGCACCCTGCGCATGGCTTCCTCCGCACGGGACCGAGCCCGCCGCGCGTTCTACCACGCCGAAGGCCGCAGCGCCCCAGCGCGCGGCGGTCGCCCCTCAGCCGGGCGGGGACTGGTCAGTGGGCGGCGCGCTTGCTGCGAGGGATAAGGTGCAGGAGCGCCACGATTACCCCGCCGGTCGCGAGGCCGACGACCGCAGAGGCAGCAGCCGTCGCTAACCATTCCGTCATGGGGCCGATAAGGGGCACACGCCCGGCGGCGTGTCCCAGACCCTCGATCAGGCCGGGCAAGAGATCGAGATGGTATTCGTGCAGTCCGTGGACCAGGATTCCCCCGCCGACCCACAGCATGGCCACAGTGCCTATCGAGGCCAGTCCGGCCAGCACCATCGGCATGGCGTGAACCAGCCCTCGTCCCAGCGCGCGGGCCGATGCGGAGCGGCGCTCGGCCAGATGCAGGCCGATATCGTCCATCTTCACGATCAGCGCCACGGCGCCATAGACCGCCACGGTGATCAGGAGTCCGACCAAGGCCAGGGCCGCCGCCTGGGTCGCCAACGGGCGCTCGGCCAGGTCAGCCAGGGCGATGGCGGTGATCTCGGCCGAAAGGATCAGGTCGGTGCGGATAGCCGAACCCACCATCTTCTTTTCCTGTTCGTCAGACGACAGGGCCAACTCGTCGATCGGAGTCTCGCCCCCTCCGTGACCCGCCAGCTTCTCCCAGATCTTCTCGGACGCCTCGAAACAGAGATAGGCGCCGCCGATCATCAGCAGCGGGGTCAGCGCCCAGGGCGCGAAGGCGCTGATCAGCAGCGCTCCGGGCAACAGGATCAGGAATTTGTTCTTCAGCGAGCCGATGGCGATCTTGCGGATGATGGGCAGCTCGCGCTGGGGCGAAAAGCCCATCGCGTAACCCGGCGTCACCGCGGCGTCGTCGACCACCACGCCGACGGCCTTCATGCTGGCGCGGCCGGCGGCGGCGGATACGTCGTCGACCGAGGCCGCCGCCATTTTCGCGATCGCGGCGACGTCGTCGAGTAGGGCGGCAAGACCTGAGGGCACGCTTCACCTGACAAAACAAATGCAGTTCGTTCTTGGCTAGGCGAGCCGGCGAGCCGGGTCCAGAGGCGCCGATCGAGCGCGGCGCCCTGACGCGCCCCGCTGCGGCGGAAAATTCTGGCGCGGCCTCGCCGGCTGGCATATCCCAAGCCCATGACCGAAATCGCCGCACTGCTATCTGATCCCGCCGCCTGGGCCGCCCTGATCACCCTGGTGGTGATGGAGGTGGTGCTCGGCATCGACAATCTGATCTTCATCTCGATCCTGTCGAACAAACTGCCGCCCGAGCATCGCCAGCGCACGCGGCGGATCGGCATCGCCCTGGCCCTGATCATGCGTCTGGCCCTGCTGGCGACGATCGGCTGGATCATCGGCCTCAAGGCGACCGTGTTTGACCTGGGCCTGGCCGGCGCGGGCTGGGAGACCGACTTCAGCTGGAAGGATCTGATCCTGATTGCAGGCGGCCTGTTCCTCGTCTGGAAGGCCACGACCGAGGTTCACCATGCCGTGGACACCAGCGTCAGCGACGATTTGCTGGAGAAGAACAAGACCACTGCCGTGATCAACAACGTCGGCGCTGCGATCGGCCAGATCATCATGCTCGATCTGGTGTTCTCCATCGACTCCATCCTGACCGCCGTCGGCATGACCGACCACGTGCCGATCATGATGGTCGCGGTGGTCATCGCCGTCATCGCCATGCTGGTCGCGTCCGACCCGCTGGCGGACTTCATCGACAAGAACCCGACCATCGT
>JALYPS010000136.1 GCA_030856285.1 Pseudomonadota bacterium | reverse complement strand
GTCCTCGGGACACGCCCGAGGATGACGGAGTTAAATTGTGCTATTCAGATCATTAACTTGATCCAACCACGAGCTGGCGGCGCTGGCAGCCGAGAGCGACGTTGCGAAGGACGTTTGGGCGAGTGCTGGCGCGTCCACAGCGGCTGTCCCAGATCGACGGCCACTGCGAACCAGACAAGGACGATGCTCGCCGCCCACGCCCAGACAATGACGGCACCGCGGGACAGGGGCTCAGACCATCGACTTCGCGAACGCTTCCAGCTCATCCGGCGTGTTCAGCGACACGCCTTCCGCGTCCGGCGCGATGCGCTTGGCCATGCCGGTCAGGACCTTGCCCGAGCCGATCTCGGCGAAGCGGGTCACACCGCCCTCTCCCGGATTCTGGCCGGCCATCCATTCCATGCTCTCGCGCCAGCGGACCCGGCCGGTGACCTGTTCGACCAGCAGGCGGCGCAGCACCTCAGGGTCGCGCTCCGGACGGGCCGTGACATTGGCGACGACGGCGACCGAAGGGGCGACGATGGTCGCGGAGGCCAGGGCTTCGGCCATCTCGTCGGCGGCGGGCTGCATCAGGGGGCAATGGAAGGGCGCCGAGACGTTCAGGGGGATGGCGCGAGCGCCCAGTTCCTTGGCCTTTTCGATCGCGCGGTCGACGGCGGCCTTGTCGCCCGAGATGACGATATTGCCGGCGTTGTTGTCATTGGCGACGACGCAGACGCCGACCTCCGAACCCGCGGCGGCCGCGGCCTCGGCCAGGGGCAGGTCGGTCTTCGGCCCGATCAGCGACGCCATGGCGCCCCGGCCCACCGGGACGGCGCGCTGCATGGCCTGACCGCGCAGTTTCAGCAGGCGTGCGGTGTCGGAAAGGGTGATCGCCCCCGCCGCGCACAGGGCGGAATATTCGCCGAGCGAATGGCCGGCGACGAAGCCGGCGCGGCTGACATCGACGCCGAACTCCACTTTCAACACGCGGGCGGCGGCGAGCGAAACGGCCATCAGAGCGGGCTGGGCGTTCTCGGTCAGGGTCAGCTGGTCCTCGGGGCCCTCGCGCATCAGGACCGACAGCTTCTGGCCCAAGGCGTCGTCGATTTCGGCGTATACCTCGCGGGCCGAAGCGAAGGCCTCCGCCAAGGCCGCCCCCATGCCGACCGACTGGCTGCCTTGTCCGGGGAACAAGAGGGCGAGGGTCATGTCGGGTCTCCGGCGGTGTTGAATCGAGCCGGAGGGGTAGGACGATCAGGAGGAAGGGGCAAGACGGGCGCTAGAACAGCACGGCGGGGTTCATGATCCGGTGCGGGTCGATCGCGGTACGCACCGCCTGCATCGTACGAATCTCCAGCGGCGACTTGTAGCGGCGGGCCTCATCAGTCTTGAGGCGACCGAGGCCGTGTTCGGCGGAGATGGAGCCATCGTAGCGAGCGACGATGTCGTGGACGATCTGCGAGCCTTCGGCCCCGCGGGCGATGAAGGCGGGGTGGTCACCGCCGACCGGACACAGGACGTCATAGTGGAGATTGCCGTCACCGACGTGGCCGAAGGCGCTGACGCGGGCGCCGGGGTGAAAGCGTTCGACGGCGGCGGTGGCCTCCTCGAGGAAGTCGGCGATGCGGGAAAGCGGGACGGAGACGTCGTGCTTCCAGCCGCCGCCCTCGGGCTTCTGGGCGGCGGATTGCTCCTCGCGCACCTTCCAGAAGGCGGCGCGATGGGCGTCGTTCTGGGCGATGGCGGCGTCGGTGATCAGTCCGGTCTCGAGGGCGTGGGTCAGCAGCCGCTCCATGGCCGCGTCGGCGGCGCCGGGTTCGCCGGAGACCAGCTCGATCAGGACGCACCAGGGCGGAGCCGAGTTCAGAGGTTCACGGGTGTCGGGGATGTTGGCGAGGACGAATTCCATGCCGATCCGCTTCATCAGCTCGAAGGCCTCGACCCCGCCGCCAGTCTCCGCCTTGGCGCGGGCCAGCAGTTCGATGGCGGCGGCGGGCGCGTCGAGCCCCACCACGGCCGTGGCGCGGCTGCGCATGACGGGGAACAGTTTCAGGGTGGCGGCGGTGACCACGCCGAGCGTGCCCTCGGCGCCGATCAGCAGCTGTTTCAGGTCATAGCCGGTGTTGTCCTTGCGCAGGCGTTTGAGGCCGTTGAAGACCTCGCCATCCGGCATGACCGCCTCGATGCCCAGCACCAGATCGCGCATGACGCCGTAGCGGATGACGGCCGTGCCGCCCGCGTTGGTCGAGATGACGCCGCCGATGGTGGCTGTGCCTTCCGCTGCGAGGCTGAGCGGGAACATCCGGTCGGCCGCCGCGGCGGCCTGCTGGGCCTCCAGCAAGGTTACCCCCGCCTCGACCGTCATGGCGTCATCC
>JALYPS010000119.1 GCA_030856285.1 Pseudomonadota bacterium | reverse complement strand
GCCGCCACCCCCGGCCCGCCCGCCCAGTCCCTGAACTTCACCTCCAGCGGCGGCTCCAGGTCACCCCGCGCCAGTTCCACGATCAGGGAGCCAATGACCGATGGATGGACGACATCCTGCGGATCCTCGCCCGGAAAGGCCTGGGCCCGCATCGCGGTGCGCATCCGGCCCGGATCGACGATCGAGACCCGGATCGGCATGGATTCGATCTCGTCGGCCCAGCATTTCACCAGGGCCTCGGCCCCCGCCTTCGTCGCGGCGTAGGCGCCCCAGAAGGCCTTGGGCGCGGCGGCGACGCTGGTGGTCAGATAGACAGCCCGGCCAGCGTCCGAGGCCTTGAGAAGCGGCTCCAGCGAGCGGATCAGGCGGTAGACGGCGGTGAAGTTGGTCTTCTCGACCTTGGCCCAGACGCGCGGGTCTGCGTGGCTGACCGGCGTCAGGCCCGAGGCGCCCATGGTCGCCGCCGCTTGCACCCAGACATCCAGCCGTCCGAACCGCTCATAGATCGCGCCGCCCAGCCGGTCGATGGCCCCGCCGTCGACCAGATCGAACGGGATCAGGGTGGCGTGTTTGCCGGTGGCCGCGAAGATGGCGTCGTCCAGCTCTTCCAGCCCGCCGACCGTCCGCGCCGTGGCGATCACATGCGCGCCGGCTTTCGCCAGCGCGAGGCCGCTTTCATAGCCGATGCCGCGCGACGCCCCGACGACGAGGGCGATACGGTCTCTGAGGGGGAGGTCGGTCATGGCGGGCCTGATAGCGCGCCCGTCGGTCCGGCGGAAGCTAGAACCCGGAGGCCGGTTGCCACAGGCTGAAGCTGCCGCCCTGGTCGTCGCTGACTACGACCGCGCGCCCGGTGGCGCTGTCCGAGGGTATTGCCGCCTTGCCGCCCAGTTCCGTCACGCGTTTGCACAGAGCGTCGACGTCCTCGACGCGGAAATACAGGTGAGGAAGCTGGCTGGCCCGCTCCGACTTGGTGAAGCCGAAGGGCGGGTCGCTGTCGGCGACATGGGCATAGGTCGGGCACGACGCTTCTTCGTCAAATGTCCAGCCGAACAGGGCGCTGAAAAAGGCGCGCGCCTTGTCGATATCGGGGGTGTCGACGGTGAAATATCCGAGCTGGATCATGCGGGCGCCTCTGCGGGACGATGTCGCTCTTAAGCGCTGACCAGCAGGGAAAGTTGCCGCGCAGCGACCTCGCGCCCGCCTTCCTCGATTTCGCGGTCCAGCAGGCGGGTCGGGTATTCGCCAGTGAAATAGTGATCCGTGAACTGTGGAATGCGAGGATCGCGTGGGCCGGCCTCCATGGCGTCATAGAGGCCCTCGACCGACAGGAATCCCAGGGAGTCGACCTCAAGGTGAGCCCGCATCTCTTCCAGCGTCATATTGGCGGCGATCAGCTGACCCCGCTCAGGCATGTCGATGCCGTAGAAGTCCGGCCAGAGGATCGGCGGCGAGGCGGAGCGCAGGTGCACCTCGGTGGCGCCCGCGGCCCGCACGGCCCGGACCAATTTCACCGAGGTCGTGCCGCGCACGATGGAATCGTCGATCAGCACAACCCGCTTGCCTTCCAGCACCGATCGGTTGGGGCTGTGCTTCATCCGCACGCCCTTCTGACGGGCGCCCTGGCTGGGCTGGATAAAGGTGCGGCCCAGATAGTGGCTGCGGATGATCCCCATCTCGTAGGGGATGCCGCTTTCCTGGGCGTAGCCGAGGGCGGCCGGCACGCCGGAGTCCGGCACGGGAACCACGACATCCGCCTCGACCGCGTGCTCACGGGCCAGTTTCATTCCCATCCGCTTGCGCACGCCATAGACGGACCGGCCGTTCACGACGCTGTCCGGCCGCGCGAAGTAGACATATTCGAACAGGCAGGGCCGCGCCCCGCGGGTCGGGAAGGGCTTGAGCGACTTGAGCCCCTCATGATCGATGACGATGACCTCGCCGTGCTCGACGTCGCGCTCGAAGGTCGCGCCGATCGTATCCAGCGCGCAGGTCTCGGACGCCAGAACCCATGCGTCTCCGAGACGGCCTAGGACCAGCGGACGAATGCCCAATGGATCGCGCGCGCCGATCAGTTTCGACCGCGTGGCGCAGACCAGGGCGTATCCGCCTTCGATCCGGCCGATGGCGTCGATGAAGCGATCAACGATCTTGGCCTTACGGCTCCGCGCGATTAGGTGGAGGATGACCTCGGAGTCCGAGGTCGACTGGAAAATGGCGCCTTCGCCGACGAGCTGGTTCCGCAGATACAGGTGGTTGGTCAGGTTGCCGTTGTGGGCGACGGCGATGCCGCCCTGATCAAGGTCAGCGAACATCGGCTGAATGTTGCGCAGGAAGCTGCCGCCGGCGGTGGAGTAACGGGTGTGGCCGACGGCCGCCGAGCCGGGCAAGCGTTCCGGCAGGTCCGTGCCGCCGAAGGCCTCCCCCACGAGTCCCATGTGGCGCTCGGTGTGGAAGCGGGTGTCGTTGACGCTGGCGATGCCGCAGGCTTCCTGGCCTCGGTGCTGAAGGGCGTGCAGGCCGAGGGCGACAATGGCCGAGGCCGCGTTTTTTTCGGCGCCCCAGACGCCGCAGACGCCGCATTCCAGCCGCGGCCGGTCGTCGTCGACGTCGCGGCAGTGCTCCCGGTGGACGACCGGGTCGGCGATGAAATGGACGGAACTGCTCATCGTGGGCTCCGATGATGCGGGGAACTCTAGTCGGCGACGGACGGCGGCGGAGTATTGCTTGTTTGGGGCGAGGGCAAGGCTTCTTCACCGGAAAAGCCCTCGTTCACGGACGAAGTCACAACCGGCGCCAGCGCGTCAGCGCCGCGGCCGATGCCCGGCAGCACGATCTGGATCATCCGCGCCGCACCCGCGGTGACGGGCCGCAAGGCCGCCTCTGTGAGCCAGCGCGGGGTGCGGTCGCCCGGCATGGCGGCGACGACGACCAGATGGATGGCGCCCAGAAGAACCAAAGACCGCGCCGCGCCGACGAAGACGCCGAGGATGCGGTCGATGCCGCCGAGCTGCGGGTGAGCCTGCGCTCGCCTGGACAGGATCGAGCCGAATATGCGGATGCCGAAATAGATCAGCAGGAAGGAGGCGACAGCGGCGGCGATCGTGCCCGCCCAATCCGGATTGACCAGCGCCCGCCCTAGCGGCGCGGTCAGCGGCAGGGCCACCAGGGCGATGAAGGCGGCCAGCACGAAGCTCAGCAGGGTGATGATTTCGCGGGTGCCGCCACGCACCCAGCCGGCCGCCGCCGAGGCGAGGATGACCAGAATGGCGATTGCGTCGAAACCGGTCATGCGCGCCCGAACTGCACTGTGCCCACCCTCAATAGCGGTTTTGCGAGATTCGTTCGACCGCTTCGGTCAGCCGGGTCACAGAAGTGACGCCGACGCCCTTGTGCTTGACCGTCAGGGGCGGGGTCAGGGCCCGGTCGAAGCCCAGCTTCTGGGTCTCGCGCAGGCGCGCCTCGGCCCGCCCGACGGCGCGGACCTCGCCCGAAAGGCTGATCTCGCCGAACACCACGCAGCCCTGTGGCAGGGGCGTGTCGGTCGCCGAGCTGATCAGCGCCGCCGCCGCAGCCAGATCCGCCGCCGGCTCGTTGATGCGCAGGCCGCCCGCCACGTTCAGATAGACGTCCTGATCCCCGAACCCGAAGCCGCAGCGCGCCTCCAGCACCGCCAGCACCATCGCCAGCCGCCCGGTATCCCAGCCCACCACGGCCCGGCGCGGCGTGCCATAGGCCGATTTCGATACCAGGGCCTGCATCTCAACCAGCACCGGCCGCGACCCCTCGATGCCGGCGAACACCGCCGCGCCGGGCGCCCGGTCCTTGCTCTCGCCGAGGAAGAGGGCCGAAGGGTTGGCGACCTCGCGCAGACCCGCGTCGCCCATTTCGAAGACGCCGATTTCGTCCGTGGCCCCGAAGCGGTTCTTGCCGGCGCGCAGGATGCGGAACGGATAGCCTCGCTCGCCTTCGAAGCTCAGCACGGCGTCGACCATATGTTCGACCACCCGCGGACCGGCGACCTGGCCGTCCTTGGTGACGTGGCCGACGAGGATGACGGCGACGCCCTGTGACTTGGCCAGCCGCACCATTTCGCCGGCGCAGGCGCGGACCTGGGTCACCGAACCGGGGCCGGCCTCGTGGGCGTCCGACCACAGGGTCTGGATGGAATCGACGATGACGATGTCGAACTTCTCGCGCTTCAGCGTGCCGAGGATGTCCCGCAGGGCCGTGGCCGAGGCCAGCTGCACCGGCGCCTTCTCCAGCCCCATCCGCCGGGCCCGGGCGCGGATCTGTTCGACCGCCTCCTCGCCCGAGATATAGGCCACGCGCCGTCCGGACAGGGCCGCCCGCCCGGCGACATCCAGCAACAGGGTCGATTTGCCGACGCCTGGGTCGCCGCTGAGCAGTATGGCCGAGCCGGGCACAACGCCGCCGCCGCAGACCCGGTCGAACTCGGCCACGCCGGTGATGATGCGCGGTGGCTCGGGGGTGTCGGACTGAAGGGTCTCGAACTGCAGGCCCCGTCCGCGCGCTGCGGCGCTGGTCGCCGGTTTCATGGCTCCGGGCGGGGCCGAGCGGCTCTCCTCGACGATGGAGTTCCACTGATTGCAGGCCCCGCACTGGCCCGACCATTTGCCATGGACGGCCCCGCAGGCCTGGCAGACATAGATTGCGCCGTCACGAGCCATGGGATCGACTTACAGGAGTCGGTCGCGGCGGGGCAGGGGGCGTTCGCAGGCCTGCGACCGAAAGTGACGTGGCCTTTCGTCAGCCCGCCCTTTGCGCATCCGACGGCGCGGTCCATATCTCCGCCTATGGCGATGCGAGGCGAGCGGACGGGACGGCGAGGGGATTCAGTCGCAAAGGCGGCGCAGGCGGGGGCGCCCGCGCCGGTCGCGGACGGACCGCCGGCCTGGCGGGCCCTCGGCGATCTGATCCGGCTGGTGGGCCGTTCCAATGCACCCCAGCTACGCCTGCGCCTGTTCGCGGCCATCGGCATGACCCTGGGCGGCAAGGGACTGGGCGTGCTGGGGCCGCTGGTCCTCGGCGCGGCGGTCAATCATCTGGCGGCGGGGCAGGACGCAGCTGTCGCCGTCGGCATGGGCTTCGCCGGTTTCGCCGTGGGCTGGGCCTTCGTCCGACTGCTGTCGGCCATCGCGCCCAACGCCTCGGACGTGGTTTTCGCCCCGGTGCGGTCGGCCGCCCAGCGGCGGGCCGCCACCGAAACTTTCGCCCACGCGCTGAGCCTGTCGCTGGACTTCCACCAGACCAAACGGTCGGGATCGCTTTCCCGGACGATGGACCGTGGTTCGCGCGCCGTGGACTTCCTGCTGCGCATCCTGGCCTTCAACCTGATCCCGACCGGCGTCGAGCTGGTTCTGGCGGCGGGGGTGCTGGCCGGGCGGTATGACTGGCGGTTCGGGGCTGTGGCGGTGGCGGTCGTCGCCGTCTACGCCGCCTCGACCTTCGCCCTGGCCAACTGGCGGCTGGAGCACCGGCGCGAGATGAACGCCGCCGACACCGAGGCCGCCGGGGTCTCGGTCGACGCCCTGCTGAACTATGAAACGGTCAAATCCTTCGGGGCCGAGGCCCGGGCCGCCGGGGCCTACGACCGGGCGCTGGGCGACTACACGCGCGCCGCACTGAAGGCCAACAGCTCGCTGGCCATGCTGAACATCATGCAGGCGGTGATCATGAACATCGGCCTGGCCGTCATGGCGGTCATGGCCGGGTTCGAGGCAGCGGCGGGCCGGATGGGACCGGGCGACGTCATGGCGGCGGTGCTGATCATGATCTCCCTCTATGCGCCGCTGAACATTCTCGGCTTCGCCTATCGCGAAATCCGCCAGTCCTTCATCGACATGGAGGAGATGCTG
>JALYPS010000079.1 GCA_030856285.1 Pseudomonadota bacterium | reverse complement strand
GTGCCGTCGATCGGATCGACGATCCAGGTGTGGGACTTGTCGGTCCCCTCGATCATGCCGCGCTCCTCGCCGAGGAAGCCGTATCCGGGGCGGGCCTTCATCAGCAGTTCGTACAGGCTGTCCTCGGCCTTGATGTCGGCGGCGGTGACGAAGGCGCCGGGCCCCTTGCGAGACACCTGCAGCTGGGCCACCTCGCCGAAGTCGCGCAGCATGGGGCGGGCGGTCTTGCGGACCGCGTCGATCATCACGGAAACGAGGGCGGAGGCGAGGGCCATGGGGATCTCCTGGTCCGAAAGTCCTTGAAAGGCGCCCGTTCTGAAAAGAGGGGCCCGGACAGTCGGAGAAGGTCATGGAGGCGCAGGATCGCGCCTCCGGGTCGTGCAGTCGGTCGCGCCTATTCGGCGCGGCGGACGTATTCGCCGGTGGTGGTGTCGACGATGATGCGTTCGCCCACGCCCATGTACGGCGGGATCATGATGCGGACGCCGTTGTTGGCGATGGCGGGCTTGTAGGACGAGGAGGCGGTCTGGCCCTTCACGGTGGGCTCGGTCTCGACCACTTCCAGCGTGACCTGGTCGGGCAGGGTCAGGCCGATGGGCCGTTCCTCGTGCATTTCAATGACGACCTTCATGCCGTCCTGCAGATAGGCGACACGGTCCTCGCCGACCCAGTCCTTCTGCAGCTCGGTCTGTTCGTAAGTGGCGTCGTCCATGAACACCAGGGCATCGCCCTGCTCGTACAGGAAGGAGAAATCCTTCTGTTCCAGCGTGACGCGCTCGACCTTGTCTTCCGAGCGGAAGCGTTCGCTCAGCTTGTTGCCGGTCTCGAGGTTCTTGGCCTCGATGTTGGCGAAGGCGCCGCCCTTGCCGGGCTTGACGTGGCTGGCCTTGGTCACGACCCACAGGCCCTTGTTGTGCTCAAGGACCATGCCGGGCTTGATATTGTTGCCGTTGATTTTCATGGGGTCCCGGAATGGATTGGGCGCAGCCTGCGACGGCGCGCGAACGGGCGCAGTCCCTAGAGGATGCGGCGTCATCCGGCAAGGCGGCGGTCAGTGAACGGTCGGCTCCTGATGGCGTGACTTGCCCTGAACCAGATTGGCCAGATGCACCGAACCGCCGCTGGGGGCCGCCAGTTTCCCCGCGCGGGCGTCCAGCTTGCGGGCCTCATGGGCGAAGGCAGCGGCCAGACCCGCTGAGGACATGGCGGCGGCGATCTGCAGGTTCCGGCTGGCCGGACGCAGGGCGATCCACACGGCGTTCAGCGCCTGGGCTGCCGCCCACAGGCCCATGGCCGTGGTGCGCTCAGGCCGGGCCGGGGCGTTCCAGACCCGCACCGCCGACAGGGTGGTGACCGAGAACACCGCCGGCAGGATCAGGCTCAGGGGCCCACGCGGCCGCTCGGTGATGGGGGCGTCGTCGTCGGCGAGATGCATGGGCCGCGGCCGGATCGAAGTCCGGGCAAGCAGGGTGGCGCCCAGGGCAAAGCCGACGGTCACCGCCACGCCGAGGATCACATGGCTGATGTCGCGCTCGTTGGCGTTCAGGAAGTCGCCGGCGGCGTCGCGTGCGTCGTGAAGGATGTCGTCCATATCGTGCACGCGCGGCTCTCCCTGTCTGCGGACAGACAATGACGGGGAGGCGCACGGGTTCCGTCAGAACTTGTCGTCGGCCGGTACCCGTTCCCCCGGGGGGCGTCTTGCCGGCGCGAGGGGGTCTAGGCGCCAGTCGCGCAGGCCGGCTACATAGAGTTGTAGGTCGGGGGGCGTGCACGTTCTTCACCCGCTTGTTTCGGAGAAGCCCGTGACCTCGCGCAGACTTTGCCAGCTCCTCGCCTTCGCGCTGGCGGCGCTCACCTACTGGGTGTTGGTGTCCCGACCGGGCGTCGTGGACCCCGAATTCGCCGGGACCATTTACGCCGGGTTTATCGTGTTCACCCTCGTTGCTTTTGGTTTGAGCTTTCTCGCCCTCCGCCTGGCAGCCGGCGGCTCCGCGACCTACTGGAGCATGAATCGCACGGATCAGGTCCGCCCCATCGTGTGGATGGAGATCGCGACGGTCGGGGTGATGCTGGCGGCGATCGCGGTCCTCCATTGGCTGGGCCGGGCAGACCCGGCATCCTACGTGGTCACCTATCTCCTCACCGGAACGCTCGTGCCGGCGGCGTTCCTGCAGTTTGGGCTGGTCACCTGGCCGTCTCGTTCGAGCCATTCGGGACGGCTCAGGCTGCTCCTCATCGCCGGGCTTGCCATCGGTCTTGCGGCGGCATGGACCTACGCCGCCTACTTGATCGCTCTGGACAAGTCAGAGCTTTCTCCGGTCCCCGACCTGATCGTCACCGTGGGCGCCGTGATCCTCGGCGCGACGTTCGAGGAGATTGTGTTCCGGGTCCTGCTTCTGACGGCGCTGCTTGACCGGACCAGTTCACGCTTCCAGGCGGTATTCCTGTCCAGCGTCGTGTTCGGCCTGATGCACGTCCCCGGGGCCTTGGCGGATCCGGTCCTGCATCGCGAATGGGCGGTTCTTCAGCAGGTCGCGTTTGAGTACGCGCCCGTGTTCCTCGTGACGACGCTTATTGGCCTGCTTCTGGGGGTGCTCTGGCTGCGGACCGGCTCCATCACGCTCATCGCCGCGACCCACGCGATCCTTAATCTGGGCAAGGTGATGGCGTACGGCCTGCTGGCCTGAGGCTAGTTCCCCGTCGCGCTCTTGTCCGGGGCGATTTCGGTCATGGCGGACTGGAGATAGTTCTGCTCGCCCAGCTGTTCGATCAGCTTGTGCTGGGCCTCGAGGAAGTCGATGTGCTCCTCGGTGTCATTCAGGATGCGCATCAGGATGTCGCGGCTGACATAGTCCTTGGCCGCCTCGCACTGTGCCACGCCGGCCAGCAGGGTCTCGCGTCCGCCCAACTCCAGTTGCAGATCCGCCCCCAGGCATTCGATGGCGGTCTCGCCGATCTTCAGCTTGTGCAGGTCCTGCAGGTTCGGCAGTCCGTCGAGGAACAGCACCCGCTTGATCAGCATGTCGGCATGTTTCATCTCGCCGATCGATTCGTCGTAGATTATCTGGCCGAGATGCTTCAGGCCCCAGCTCTCGAACATCCGGGCGTGCAGGAAATACTGGTTCACCGCCGTCAGTTCGTTGGTGAGCACCGCGTTGAGCGTGCGGATGATCGCGGGATCGCCCTTCATCGTCGTTCTTTCCGTCAGCAGCGCGACGGTCAGCCCGACCATCGTGAATCACCGGCTGTGAGCGCCTGTTTTAACACGTGAAGCGGCCTTGTGTTCACATGCGAACACTTATCACGACATTGAAAATGCGACTGAATCTCCCCTGAGGGAGGACGTGGCCTATTCGGCCGCCATGGCGAAGGCCTGGCGGCTGTCCTGGATCATCT
>JALYPS010000078.1 GCA_030856285.1 Pseudomonadota bacterium | reverse complement strand
CCTCGGGCCCCGTCGGCAACCTGCCCGGCGCCTTCGTGAAGCCCGCCATTATTGACGTCACCGGCGTGGCGGTCCCGGACGAGGAGATGTTCGCCCCCTTCCTGTCGGTGACCCGCGTGGCCAGTTTCGACGCCGCCATCGCCGCGGCCAACGCCACCCGCTACGGCCTCTCGGCCGGCCTGGTCAGCGACGACCCGGCCAATTGGGACCGCTTCATCCGCCGCATCCGCGCGGGTGTGGTGAACTTCAACCGCCCGACCACCGGCGCCGCCGGCGACATGCCGTTCGGCGGCCTCGGCGCCAGCGGCAATCACCGCCCGTCGGCCTACTACGCCGCCGACTACTGCGCCTATCCGGTGGCCAGTTTCGAGGCCGGGGCGGTTAAGAATATCGAAAGCGAGATCAAGGGCTTGAAGCCGTGACCTCCGCCGTCGAAGCCAATGCCGACGGCCTGATCGGGCCGACCCACTCCTATGCGGGCCTGTCGCCGGGAAATCTGGCCTCGAGCCTGAACAAGGGCGAAGCCTCGAACCCGCGGGCGGCTGTCTTGCAGGGCCTCGACAAGATGAAACGGCTGGCTGATCTGGGTCTGCCCCAGTTCGTCCTGCCACCGCAGGAGCGGCCCAACATACCCTTCCTGCGCGGCCTCGGTTTCAACGGTTCAGACGCCCGCGTCCTCGAGCAGGCGTGGAAGGACGCGCCGTCCTTCGCCGCCGCCGCCTGCTCCGCCTCCCCCATGTGGGCCGCCAACGCCGCCACGGTGACGCCATCCGCCGACAGCGCCGACGGCAGGGTGCATTTCACCCCCGCCAATCTGGTCACCAACCTGCATCGCTCGCTGGAGCATCAGCAGACGAAGCGGGCGCTCGACGCGCTCTTCCCGGATCCCGCCCGGTTCGCGGTCCACGACGCCCTGCCCTCCGTCGCCCATCTCGCCGACGAGGGCGCGGCCAACCAAGTCCGCCTGTGCGCCGATCACGGCGAGCCGGGCGTCAATCTGCTGGTCTGGGGCCGCGAGGCCTTCGAGCCCTGGGCCGACGCCTTCCCCGCTCGCCAGACGCGAGAGGCTTCGGGCGCCGTCGCCCGGCGTCATGGCGCGTCGGGCGCGGTGCTGGCCCGCCAGTCGAAGGCCGCCATCGCCGGCGGGACCTTCCACAATGACGTGGTCTGCGTCGGGGCGCTGGAGACCCTGTTCTTCCACGACCTCGCTTTTGAGGACAAGGCGGAGACGAAGGCCGCCATCCGCGCCGCCGCCGGGGACCGATTCGAGCCGATCTTCTTCGAGGTGTCGTCCGCCGACCTGCCGCTGGCCGACGCCATCTCCAGCTATCTGTTCAACTCCATGCTGGTTTCCCTCCCCGGCGAAGACCGCCTGACCCTGATCTGCCCAACCGAGACCCGCGACAACCCGCGCAGCCACGCCGTCGCCGAACAGCTCGCCGCCTCGAACGGCCCCATCGGTCGGATCGAATACGTCGATGTGCGCCAGTCAATGCGCAACGGCGGCGGCCCCGCCTGCCTGCGCCTGCGTGTGGTCCTGACCGAGGCCGAACAGGCGGCGGCGAATCCGGCCATGCGGCTGACTGCCGACCTGCACGCCCGCCTGTCGGCCTGGGGCGCGGCGCACTATCGCGACCGTCTGACCCCCGCCGATCTGGCCGACCCGGCCCTGCTGGACGAAAGCCGCGCAGCCCTCGACGAACTGTCCGGCCTGCTCGGTCTCGGCGGCGGCTTCTATCCGTTCCAGCGAAGCTGAACCCCATGCCCGTAATCCTGCGCAGGGCCGTCGAGGCAGACGCCGGGGAACTCCTGACGCTTCAGCGGGCCGCCTATGTGAGCACGGCCCAGCTCTATCGCGATCCGTTCCTGCCGCCCCTTCTGGAAACCCTCGAGGAGGTCGCAGAAGCCATCCGGTCGCAGATCGTTCTGGCGGCGGTCGACGGACATCGTATCGTGGGCTCCGCACGTTGCCGCATCGAAGGATCCGTGGGCCATCTGGGCCGGCTGGTGGTCGC
>JALYPS010000076.1 GCA_030856285.1 Pseudomonadota bacterium | reverse complement strand
CCCAACGACCGGGAGGGGCTGAAGGCTGCCCTGGTCCAGCGGGGGGCCAAGCCGGGCGATCTGGTGGAGGCCGGTATGCTGATCGCGCCGGAGGGCGGCGGGCAGCCCTATGACCGGTTCCGCGACCGGCTGATGTTCCCGATTCTGGACTCGCGCGGCCGGATCGTCAGCTTCGGCGGCCGGGCCATGAACCCGGACGATCGCGCCAAATATCTCAACGGCCCGGAGAGCCCGCTCTTCCACAAGGGGGCCACCCTGTACGGCCTGCCCGAGGCGCGCCGCATCCTTGGGGCCGAGAGCAAAAGCGATCAGGCCATTGTGGTGGTCGAGGGCTATATGGATGTGATCGCCTGCCACCGCGCCGGCATCCCCGCCGTCTCGCCGATGGGCACGGCCCTGACCGAAGAGCAGATGGAGCGGCTGTGGCGGGTTTCGCACGAGCCAGTGCTGTGTTTCGATGGCGATGCGGCCGGCCGGCGCGCCGCCTATCGCGCGATTGACCGGGCCCTGCCGCAGCTGAAGTCCGGCCGCTCGTTCCGCTTCGCCCTGCTGGAGGGCGGTCAGGATCCCGACGACATCCTGCGCGACAAGGGGGCACCGGCCCTGCGTCAGGCCATGACCACGACCCGCCCCTTCGCCGAGGTGCTGTTCCAGAAGGAGGCGGAGGTCGAACCGCTGGATACGCCCGAGCGCCGGGCGGGGTTGAAGGGTCGGCTTCGGCAGGCTGCCTCAGCCATTCAGGACAAGGATCTGGCCGAACAGTATCGCCGCGAACTGTTCGACCGTTTCGACGCCCTCTTCCCCGCGCGCCGCGCGCCACAGGGCCAGCAGGCGACTGGCCCCGGCGGGCGTTGGCGGCCGGGGCCGCCACCCAAGCTTGGTCAGACTGCCGAGGGCGCCCAGGCGATGCAGTCCTTGAGCCGTTCCATCGAGCCGGTGGCCGCTGCTCTCGCCCATGGCGCCATCGACGATCCGGAGCGGATGGACGAGCACCTCGAGGCCATTTCCGCCCACGGATTCGGGGACGCGTCCCTCGACGGCCTGGCGCAGGAGATGGTCCGCCTGCGGTTCTCCGGACAAGACCTTGACTCGGCGGCCCTGCGTCGCCATCTGGCGCAATCGGGTCACGATGCTTTAGTGCGCGAGGTCGAGAAGGCGGCGGCAAAGTCCGGCGCGCCTTTCCTGGCCGCAAATGCGCCCCTCGCCGAAGCAAGGGTCCGATGGTCGCAGGCGTTCGACGCGCTCACTCGTGTCGCGGCGCTGGAAGATGCACTGAGCTCGGCGGCAGGCATGCCGGGCCAGGATGAGGCGTTCCGCAGGCTGAAAGCCGAGCGGGATGCTTTGCGTCGCGCGATCAAAACCGGAGAGATCTGGGAAGACAGCGCGGGCTCGTAACCTTACGGCTCCGTCGCGCATTGTATTTCTGTGGACGGCCTGATCAGCCGCCTACCCGGAGAAGAGACTGTATGAGCGCCCAGACCGAGACGCAGGAAACCGAAGCCCAGAGCGACGGTCCGCTGCTCGACCTCACCGACGCCGGGGTGAAGAAATTTATCAAACAGGCGAAGGCGCGAGGCTATGTGACGATGGAGGACCTGAACAAGGTCCTGCCGTCCGAAGAGGTGACCCCCGACGCGATCGAAGATACGCTGGCGATGCTGTCCGAGATGGGCGTCAACGTCGTTGAGGCTGAGGAAGACGCCGCCGAGACCACCGAGAAGGAAGGCGGCGAGGTCGCCGAACGCGCCGAGACCAGCGTCTCCGAGACCCCGGCCAAGGCCGCCTATGACCGCACCGACGACCCCGTGCGAATGTACCTGCGCGAGATGGGCTCGGTCGAACTGCTGAGCCGCGAGGGCGAGATCGCCATCGCCAAGCGCATCGAGGCCGGCCGCGACGCCATGATCTCCGGGCTCTGCGAAAGCGCCCTGACGTTCGAGGCCATCATGGTCTGGCGCGACGAGCTGGCCAACAACCGCATCCTGCTACGCGAGGTCATCGATCTGGACGCCACCTATGGCGTGCTGAACCCCTCGTCCCTGCCGCACAACCAGCCGCCCGCGGGCGCGATCCCGGCTCCGGCCGAGGAGCCGGAAGAGGGCGCAGAGCCCAAGCCGGAAACCGACGACGAGGAGGACGAGGATTTCGACGACGGCGGCGGCATGTCGATCTCGGCGCTCGAGGCCGAGCTGCGCGACGGCGTCATGGAAGTGCTGGACGCCGTGGCCGGCGATTTCGGCGCGTTCCGCAAGCTGCAGGACAAGCTGGTGGAGAGCCGGCTCAAGGGGGAACAGCTCTCGACGAAGGACCAGAAGGCCTATGACGCCCTGACGACGGGCATCTCGGGCCGGCTGAAGACGATGAAGCTGAACAACCACCGCATCGAGGCGCTGGTCGAACAGCTGTACGCCATCAACAAGCGTCTGATGGGCCTCGAGGGCCGGCTGCTGCGTCTGGCCGACAGCTACGGCATCTCGCGTCCGGAGTTCCTGAAGTCCTATTTCGGCGCCGAGCTGGACCCGACCTGGGCCGACCGGGTCAAGGAAATGGGCGTCCGATGGACCAAGTTCAGCGACAACGAACAGGCCCAGATCGCCCAGATCCGCGGCGACGTCGCCGCCGTGGCCACCGAGGCCGGCCTGCCGATCGACGACTATCGCCGCATCGTCCAGACGGTCCAGAAGGGCGAGCGCGAGGCCCGTCAGGCCAAGAAGGAAATGGTCGAGGCCAACCTGCGCCTCGTCATCTCCATCGCCAAGAAATACACCAACCGCGGCCTGCAGTTCCTTGATCTCATTCAGGAAGGCAACATCGGTCTGATGAAGGCGGTCGACAAGTTCGAGTACCGCCGCGGCTACAAATTCAGCACCTATGCGACCTGGTGGATCCGTCAGGCAATCACCCGCTCGATCGCCGACCAGGCCCGCACCATCCGCATCCCTGTGCATATGATCGAGACGATCAACAAGATTGTCCGCACCAGCCGCCAGATGCTGCACGAGATCGGCCGCGAGCCGACCCCGGAAGAGCTGGCCGAAAAGCTGGCCATGCCGCTGGAGAAGGTGCGCAAGGTCCTCAAGATCGCCAAGGAGCCGATC
>JALYPS010000064.1 GCA_030856285.1 Pseudomonadota bacterium | reverse complement strand
GTGTTTGAGCGTTGTGGCGCTCCGCGGGCAACCTCAATAACGCAGAAAATTCCCTGTTAATTTCCCTGTTAGCAGGGAAACTCCACCGGATCTTTGGACGACAGAGACGGCGGCCCCGGGTTCGTAGGGTTTGCGGGCCTCAAACGCCCGCTATGTCTGGCGATCGCACCAGTTTTCGCCCCGCAAGAGTCGAGTTTACGGGGCGGGAGGCGTTGTCCGTTTATTGTGGAGAAACAATGACTTAGGCGGTGGCGGACAGGGTGGGATTCGAACCCACGGTAGGCTTTCACCTACGGCGGTTTTCAAGACCGCTGCCTTAAACCACTCGGCCACCTGTCCGTGTTCATCGAGCGGACTGGCCGCATAGCGCCAAACGGGGCGTTAACCAAAGCGGAAATGTCTTTGGCCATGCTGATCGCCTTCACAGGCGGGGCCATGGCCGGAAATCTTTCGACGAAAGCGCTTCGGGGCGTCCTGGTCGCGGGCCTGCTGTCGCTGGTCGCGGCCTGCGCCAGTGGTGCCCGTCCGGAGGCGTCGCGCCTGCCGGTCGTGACTGATCCGGCTCCCATCGTTTCGGGCACCATGCGCCGCTATCAGGTGCGCGGGCGATGGTATCAGCCGGCCGAGCAGCCGGGCTATGACGAGACCGGTCTGGCGTCCTGGTATGGAGAGCAGTTCAACGGCCGGCCCACGGCCACCGGCGAGCGGTTCGACATGCATGTCCTGACGGCCGCGCACAAGACCTTGCCGCTGCCCGGACTGGTCGAGGTGACCAACCTCGCCAACGGCCGCCGCATCGTCGTGCGGGTCAATGACCGCGGGCCCTTTGTCGACAACCGGATCATCGACCTTTCGCGCGGCTCGGCGGAGGCGCTGGGCATGCTGGACGCCGGCGTGGGCGAGGTGCGGGTCCGCTATCTGGGCCGCGCGCCGAGGACCGGCGGCGGGACGACCCTTCAATACGCCGCCGCCGAGCGCGGACCGCCCGAGCAGCGGGAACCGTCCACGCGGGGCGACTACTGGATTCAGGTCGGGGCCTTCTCGGACCGCCAGGCCGCGCGCCGGGTCGCTGACCAGCTGGGCGACCGGGCCACGGTCGACGGACGCCGGAACGATGGTCTGTTCCGGGTTCTGGTTGGTCCCTGGCCTGATCCGAACGCCGCCGAGCGGTCCCGTCAGGCGGTGATCGCACGCGGATACGCCGACGCCCTGTTGATATCGGCGCGCTGAGGCTTGCGTAGCCGCCCGCCGTCGCCATTGTGCGCCGGTGACCCAGGGCAGATTCATCACGTTCGAAGGCGGCGAGGGGACCGGCAAGTCGACCCAGGCGGCGCGGCTGGTCGAACGGCTGCGCGCGCGTGAACTGGAGGTCGTCCAGACCCGCGAGCCGGGTGGTTCGCCGGGGGCCGAGGACATCCGCGCCATCGCCCTGAACGGCGATGCCGGGCGCTGGTCGCCGGCGACCGAGACCCTGCTGATGTTCGCCGCCCGGTCCGACCATCTGGAGCGCACCATCCGGCCCGCGCTTGAGGCCGGCCGGTGGGTGGTCTGCGACCGGTTCGCCGATTCCAGCCGGGCCTATCAGGGCGTAGGCGGGGGAACGCCGGCTGCGTTCATCGAGTCGCTGGACGCCGCCATTGTCGGGGCGACCCAGCCTGACCTGACCCTGATCTTCGACCTGCCGGTCGAGGTCGGACTGGAGCGGGCCTTCGGGCGCGGTCTGTTCGAGACCCGGTTCGAATCCAAAGGACTGGAATTCCACGAGCGTCTGCGCCGCGGCTTCCTCGACATCGCCGCCCGTCACCCCGACCGCTGCGTCATCATCGACGCGGATGGTGACCAGGACGCGGTGGCCGCCCGGGTCTGGGCCGCCGTCGAGGCCCGGCTGCTGTGAGCGAGCACGCGCGGGATCGCTTCGACCTGGTCCCCGATGCGGCGGCCGAAATCGCCTTCCTGGACGCTTTTGGCAAGGACCGCCTCCACCATGCCTGGCTGCTTTGCGGCCCCGAGGGTTCGGGCAAGGCGACCTTCGCCTTCCGCGCCGCGCGTCGCCTGCTCGGGGCCGCGCCCGATCCTTCGCGTGGACCGCTGGGGACCAGCCCGGACGATGCGGTGGCGCGGCTGGTCACGGCGCGGTCCCATCCCGATCTGCTGGTGCTGGAACGCGCGGTCGAGGGCGGCAAGACGAAGAAGTCGATATCAGTCGATCAGGCGCGAGAACTGCCCGAGTTCTTCTCCAAGAGCCCGTCGCAGGCGCGCTATCGCGTGGCCATCATTGACGCCGCCGACGACCTGAACCTGAACGCCGCCAACGCCCTGCTGAAGGTGCTCGAAGAGCCGCCGGAGCGGGGCGTGCTGTTCCTCGTCACCCATGCGCCGGGCCGGCTGCTGGCGACGATCCGGTCGCGCTGCCGCCGTCTGGCCTTCCCGGTCTGGCCGCTGCATGCCCTGGAAG
>JALYPS010000053.1 GCA_030856285.1 Pseudomonadota bacterium | reverse complement strand
GGTCAGGACCACGACGCTGGCTCCCGTGTCGACCATGACACGCACAGCGCGTTGACCGTCTTTGGCGTCGATCAGGGCGTCGGCCCAGTAGTGGCCGTCGGCGGCCTTCAGGACCTGGGCCGGGCCGCCCCGGGCGGGCGCGTGGCCAGGGGCGTAAGCGGCCGTCGGCGTGGCGGCATGGGCCTGCCCCCGCGCGTCGGCGTGGTTCAGCCACCAGGCGGTGGTCAGGGCTGACGCGACCGCGAGGGCCATGACGCCGAGGGAGGAGAGGTCGAAACGCATACGCAGCTCGCCGTGGACACACCGCTTCTGCGGCCCCTCACCTGTCGCACACGGCGGTTGGTATGCGGTGAAGGGGGATGGTTTGCGGGGGGTTAAAGGGAGTGGCTAGTGGCTAGTGGCTAGTGGTTGGCCGCCGCCGGTGCGAAGGCGCCGGGCGCGCCGCCCTTCCGCAGACATGGGATGCAGCAATCACTAACCACTAACCACTAACCACTAATCACCGCGCTCGCGCCGGCAGTTCCGCCATGATCCGCGCCCGTTCCTCATCCGTGAATCCGCTCCAGCCGCCGATCTCGGACAGGGTGCGCCAGCAGCCGAGGCAGAGGCTGGTGGCGCCGTCGACGACGCAGACCTTGACGCAGGGCGTGGCGATGCTGCGCGGCGGCCCCTGTGGGTTCTGGGCGACAGATGATGACATGAATACGAAATATGGTCCGGCAGCGGAGTAAAAACGGTTGCAATTTTCGCATCACGGCATTAGATGGACCCTGACGCGAAACGACTATGACGGTGAGATTCCCGAAAAGCACGACGTGTCTCTTTTCATCATTCACTCGAAAGGAGACGCCAGATGAAAGACAGAGACCGCAATCTGCAGCACGCCATGATGTCCTTCGCCCTTTGGGGCGGGATGCTGGTGAATACGAAGAACGGCTATGGGGCCGGCGACCGCGTGGTCAGCCACCCGTCGAACTTCGTACCCATCAAGCTTCGCAAGCGCGACTAGTCAGCCCGATGCACCGCAGATGATCCAGCCCCGGTCCGCAAGGTCCGGGGCTTTGCAATTCCACTGTCAGGCTTGGTCAGTCGCGCGGCGCCTAAACTTGTGCAAGAGTAATTGCACAAGGGGTGGGGACCATGTTCAGGCTGAAGGCGACGCTCGTCGCCACGACGCTCATGCGGCCGTGGCGTACCGGCTGGTCGGAGGACCGCGGGGTGGACTTTTCGCTGGCCGCGGCGTCGCAACCGGCGACGGCCATGCCGACGACGCGGGGCGATGCCTCCCCTGCCGAGCCGGCCTGTTTCATCGATGAGGACTGGGTCGTGCCGCCATGCGGCGCAGTGGCGCGCAGCGTCGTCAGCCTGGCCGCGGCCGAGGCGGCGAGCGAGTCCCCGTGCGAGGACGCCCCGGACACCACGGGATTGCGGGCCTGGTGGTCGCTGTCGGGCAAGCCGTCGCGGACCTGACGTCGCCGCCCTGACATTGCGGCGGGCGCGCGCCTGCGGCACATCGGTCGCATGACCCTGATCCGCCGAGACCGCCGCGACCATATCGAACTCTGGACCCTCGACAGGCCCGACCGGCTGAACGCCCTGCCAGATCTGGAGGACGGCGAAGCCTTCGCGGAAGCCTGTGAGGCGGTGAATGCGGACCAGGGCGTGCGTTGCGTGGTCCTGACCGGGGCCGGGCGGGCGTTTTCGGCGGGCGGCGACCTGAAGGCGATGAAGGACCGGCGCGACATGTTCGCGGGCACGGGGGCTGAGATCCGGGAGCGCTATCGCCGCGTGGTGCACCGGATCGTGCGCTCGCTGTACGGGCTGGAGGTTCCGCTGATCGCGGCGGTGAACGGGCCGGCCATGGGGCTGGGCTGCGACATCGCCGGGCTGGCGGACATCCGCATCGCCTCGGAGACGGCGACGTTCGGCGTGCCCTTCCTGAAGCTGGGCATATTGCCGGGCGACGGCGGGGCCTGGCTGATGCCGCGCAACATCGGCTATGCGCGGGCGGCCGAGATGCTGTTCACCGCGCGGATGCTGGATGCGAAGACGGCGATGGAATGGGGGCTCATCAGCCGGGTGGTCGCGCCCGACCGACTAATGAACGAGGCCATGGAGATCGCCGGGGAGGTCGCCGCCCAGGCGCCCCAGGCCCTGCGCATGACCAAGGCCCTGCTGCGTCAGGGCCGCGACGCGACCTTTGACCAGATCCTCGAGATGACCGCCTCGATGCAGGCGCTGGCGCACCTGACCGACGACCATCTGGAAGGGGTGACGGCGGCGCTGGAGAAGCGGCCGGCGGATTTCACCGGCCGTTAGGGCGAAGTCCGAAGGTCAGCACGAACATCAGCAGGCATACGGCGCTGGACGCCGCGAGGGCGACGCCCGGCGAGACCTCGAGCGCAATGGCGTAGGCGGCGGGGGCGGCCGCCTGCAGATAGCGGGCCGGGGTCAGGATCATGGCCTGACGCACGGCATAGCGGTCCGGGCCGAAGACATGCAGCGGCAGCACGCCGGCGGCCACGGACAGCAGACCATTGCCGGCACCCTGCCCCACGGCGAGCAGGGGAGCCAGACGGGCGCCGCCCCATGCCGCCAGCCCCGCTCCGAGCGGATGGAACAGGCAGGCGAGCCGCACGGTCGCCACCGGATGCGACCGATGCAGGATCACCAGGTCAAACAGACGCGCGGCGATGGCGCTGGCCGCCATCAGTCCCGCGGCCCAGGCGGCCTGTTCGGGGCCGAGACCCAGCTGGCCCAGAAGGCGGGGCAGGTGCGCGCCCATGGCGGTGGAAACCATCCATCCCCCGGCGAACACCGCGGCGATCTGCACCATGCGCCGGCCCCATCGGATCGGCTCCAGAGCGGCTTTCGTCGTGGTTGAGGCAAGCCGCCGCGGCAGGACCGCCAGCGTGAGCGGCAGACACAGCGCCAGATGGGCCAGCGCCCAGACGGCGCAGGCGACGCGCCAGTCCCAGGCCTCGACGATCAGGCGGCTGAGGGGCCAGCCGAGACCGCCGCCCAGCGCGCCGATCAGCGAGACGGCGGTGATCGAGCGGCGCGCCCCCGCGCCATGCAGTTCGACCAGGATGGCGAAGGCCGTGCCGTAGAGGCCGATCGCCATGCCGATTCCCAAGGCCGCGACGCCCGCGATCAGAACGACGTCTGACGGCGACAGGGCCATGGTCAGCAGGGCGGCGGCGAAGGCGAGGTGCGCCCACGCCTGCACGCGACGCCCGCCGTGGCGTTCGATCCAGCGCCCCGCAGGCGGCGAGAGCACCGCCGAGATCAGGAAGGCGGCGGACAGGGCGGTGAACAGGGCGGATGGCTCTAGCTGCATCGTCTGCGCCATCGGATCGGCGAGGACGCCCAGCAGATAGTAGCTGGACGCGAAGGCCACGACCTGGCCCAGGCCGAGGACGGGAACGATCAAACGGGCGCGCAGGGACATGGGCGGCAATCGCCGGATTGCGCCCGACCTGAAAGCGACATATCGAGCGTCGTATGTTCGAAAACCTCACACCCCGAACGGCCCTGCCCTCGCTGAATGCGTTGCGGGCGTTCGAGGCGATGGGACGAACCGGCTCCGCGACGCGAGCGGCGGCGGAGCTTAACGTCACTCACAGCGCGATCAGCCGGCAGGTGAAGGCGCTGGAGTCAGCGTTGGGGGTTCGGCTGTTCGAGGGGCCGAAACACCAACTGCGCCTGACCGTCCGGGGCGAGGCGCTGCGGGCGGGACTGGGGGCCGGCTTCGACACGCTGACAGAGGCGGTGCGCGCGGTGCGCGACGCCGCTGAGGTTCATCTGGCGATCCATCAGAGTCTGGCGGTCAAATGGCTGATCCCACGGCTGGGCGCCTTCGAGCGGGACTGTCCGGGCATCGTATTGCACCTTACGGACCTGGCGCCCACGGCGACCCGGCAGCGCGGCGCCGACCTGATGGTCCGCTATCTGGACGGTCCCGCGTTGAACGACGCCGGGGTGGAGCGGCTGGCGGAAAACCGGATCGGCATGGTCTGCACGCCGGCGCTCGCCGCCAGCGATCTTGCCACGGCCCCGCGGCTGGTGGCGCGTACCCGGATGGGCGGATGGGGAGAATGGTCGAGGTTGACGGGCCACGCCGAGGCTCGCGGACCTACCCGCACCCTGACCCATCTGCATTTCGTACTGGACGCGGCGTCGGCGGGACTGGGCGTCGCCGTGCTGCCGTGGATCATCGTAGCCGAGGACATCGCCGCGGGACGGCTGGTCGCGCCTTTCGGATTCGTCGCCGATGGCGGGGCGTTGGCGGCGATCCGGAGC
>JALYPS010000042.1 GCA_030856285.1 Pseudomonadota bacterium | reverse complement strand
GTCGACGGCTTGCTGGATCGGTCGGTAGCCGATGGCCGGATCGCGGAAATCTTCGCCGCCACCGACATGGTGCGGCTCCGGCGGACGCTGAAGGAGCAGTTCTGCTACATCCTGAACGGCGGCTGCGCCTATACGGGCCGGTCGATGCAGGATGCGCACGACGACATCGGCCTGCAGCCCGCCGACATGGGGGCGCTGGTCGAGCATCTCCAAGCGGCGATGGACGCCGAGGGCGTGCCGTTCCGCACCCAGAACCGTTTCCTGGCCAAACTGGCGCCCATGCGGCGGGACGTCGTCACTCGGTGATCCGGGAACCAGCCCGGGTTAGTCTATGTCTCGGCCAGTCAGAATCGCGCGCTCAGCGTTAGCCGGGCGTTCAGCGGGGCGCCCGGCGAGATGTTGAAGTTGTTGTGCGCATCGGAGAAATAGGTCGTGTCGAACAGGTTCTCGATGTTGAGCTGCAGGTCGACCGTGTCATTGATCTCGTAGAAGACAGCGGCGTCCACGCGGGTAAAGGCGGGCAGGCGGGTGGTGTCCGCCGTCGTCCGGATCGCCGCGAACTGGCTGGACTGATGGATCACGCCCAGACCGAAGCCCAGCCGGCGGTTGACGTCGTAGCGATTCCACAGGCTGGCCTGTTGTCTTGGCGTCTGGGCGAGGCGGACGAAATCATTCCCCTGCAGCCGCGCGTCCTGCCAGGCATAGCCGCCGCTGATCTGCCAGTTCGGGAGCAATCGTCCGGTGACTGCCAACTCAAACCCTTCCGTGCGGGTTTCGCCGACGTTGATGCTCACAGTCGGGTTCAGCGGGTCTGGCGTCGTGGCGTTGGTGCGGTCCAGGCGGAACAAGGCGGCGGTCACGTTGAGGTCGGGCCGAACGTCCCATTTGATGCCGACTTCGTGGTTGGTGAATTCCTCCGGCTCCAGGTTCTGCTGGGTCGTGGTCAGGTTCAGGAACTGATCGCCCGAACGCGGCAGAAATGACTGGCTGTAGCTGCCGTAGATCGAGACGTTCGGCTGCGGCTTGTAGATCAGGCCGAGGCGCGGCGAGACCTTGTCGTCGGTTCGGGCAAAGGGGCGATCCGGGTTGGGCTGGAGGTCGACGCCGGTGATGTCGAACCGGTCGTAACGGAGCCCGGCGACGATCTCGAACTGCTCGCCGAGGCTAATCTGGTCCTGCACATAGGCCGAGACGGACTCGACGTTCGAGACCGTGTCGCGGCTGAGCGCCGGGAAGGCGACCGTCGGAAACACCGGATTGGCGAGGTTAAAGGTCGTGTTCGACAATATGCCGTTGCGACGTTGGTTGGCCGAGTCCTGATCGCCGTATTCGAGGCCGAACAAGACCTTGTGGCCCGTGCCGCCCGCCGTGACATCCCAGACCAGATTGCTCTGGATCAGCAGGTTCTGGCGGCTGGTAGGATCAGTATAGGCCGCCAGCTGAACCGTGCCGTTCTGCGAGGTGGCGGCTCCGTTGGCGAAGACATTTGTGTAGAGCTTGTCGTAGTCGCCGTAGAGAACGGTCGTCGAGACCTCGACGTTATCCGCCGGTGCGCCGTCCAGCCGCAGCTTGACGATGTTGGCTTCCAGGGTGGTGCGGTTCACGCCCGGGACGCCGAAGAACTGGTCACGGTAGCCGGTGATCGGCGCTCCGGCGAGGGAAGGAATTCCGCGATCAACGACGCGGTCGTCGTTGACATATTCATAGGAAAGGCCTGCCCGCCAGCCTGCGCCGAGATCCACCGCGACATAGGGATTCACCGCGTATCGCTCGCCCTCAAAGAAGTCCCGATGGTTGTCGAGACTTTCGTAGACGGCGTTGATCCGGAAAGCCGCCATGGCGTTGATCGGGGCGTTGACGTCCGCCGAGAGGTCCCAGGCGCCGAAGCTGTTGGCGCTCGCCCGTCCACCCGCAAAAAGGCTGGCGACGCTGGGCGTCTTCTGCACGCGGTTGACGATTCCGCCGCCGCCGCCGCGCCCGAAAATGAGGGCGTAGGGGCCTTTCAGCACTTCGATGCGGTCCAGATTGTACAGACCCCGAAAATACTGGGTGTCGTCCCGGACCCCGTCGAGAAAGAAGTCGGCCGTGGTGTTCTGCCCCCGCAGGGTGATCTGGTCGCGGTTGCCCTCGCCCTGCCCAACCGTGGTCCCGGGGACATAGCGCAGGACTTCGCCAAGGCTGTGCAGCGCCTGATCGTCCAGTTGGGCGCGCGTCACCACATTGATGCTCTGCGGGATATCCAGGAGCGGGGTGTCGGTCTTGGTCGCGGTCACCGAATCGACAGCGATATAGCCCCGGCTCCGGCCGGTCACGATGATGGGCGAAAGTTGCATCGCCGGGTCATCCTCAGCCGGCGCCGCTGCCGGGGACGCCATGACGAGAGAGGCGGAGACCAGAAGGATATGCATCGAAGATTTGCCTGAAACGTCACCAGAAGTGAGACCGCAATAATGCGACACATTCTCATTCGCAAGACAAATCGCATCGCTTTGCCAACGAATACGGCTGTCGGGCGCGTGTCTGTTGCGCCTAGTAGACGTCGCGCCGGTAGCGGCCGGTTTCGGTGAGCGACAACAGGGCTTCGGCGCCGAGGGCCGCCTCCAGCGCCGCATGCACCCCCTTCGACATCCCTTCCAGGCTGCCGCAGACCAGAATCGAGGCCCCGCGATCGACCCAGTCTGTCAGCTCAGCGGCATGTTCTGCGATCAGCGCCTGAACGTAGCGGCTGTCGTCGACGTCACGGGAGAAGGCCCGGTCGAGACGGGTCAGGACGCCGGACGAGAGGGCGGCCTGCAGCTCGTTGTCGAGGAAGGCGTCGTGGGCCCGCGTGCGCTCGCCGAACATCAGCCAGGTCTGGCCGGGCGTCTGTCCGGTTCGGGCCTTCCAGTGGGCACGCAGGCCCGCCAGCCCTGTGCCGTTGCCGATCAGGATCAGGGGCGTTTCCGGCGACGGGCCGTGGAAGCTGCGGTTGGTGCGGATGCGCATCCCGGCTTCGTCGCCGATGGCGAGGTCGCGGGTGAGCCAGCCGGAGGCCAGCCCGGGCGTCCCGTCCGGGCGACGCATCCGGCGGACGATGAACTCGGCGCGGCCGTCGGCGGGCAGGGAGGCCACGGAATATTCCCGGCTGCCGGGCGCGGGCTGGCCGTCGACGGCGGGCAGGCCGATCTCGGCGATGTCGCCGGCGACCCAGACGGGCGTGTGACCCACGGGCTCGAACGCCATCAGCCAGGCTTCGCCGCCGGGACTGCCGGGGTTCAGATGGGTGCGCTCGACCAGCCGCCAGCGTTCGAAGGCGGGCGGAGTCCAGTCGGGCTGGATGGTCGAACCGGTCAGCAGGCCGAGCTGGTGCTGCCAGTGGCGGACGGCGCCCGTGTCGCCGTCATCGACCTCGACCCGGTCGAACAGGGGCTGAGCTCCCGAGCGTTGCAGCCAGCCGTCCAGCGCCCGGCCGAAGCCGCAGAAGTCGGCGTAGGTCCGGTCGCCCAGCGCCAGCAGGCCGTAGGACAGGCCGGTCAGATCGGCGGGGGCCTTCATCGACTGGCGCACGAACCGGGACATGGCGTCGGGGGCGTCGCCCTCGCCGGTCGTGGAGGCGACGATCAGGACGCGACGGGCGGCCTTGAGCCCGGACAGGTCGAGGTCTCCCAGAAGGGCCACGCGGGCTGAGGTTCCGGCGTCAGCCAGACTGCGGGCCGTCATCCAGGCCAGTTCCTCCGCCAGGCCGGTCTGGCTGGCGAAGGCGACAAGAAGGGCGGGGGCGTCTCCGGCCGGCGCGAGCGCGGCGGAGCGGGCGGCGGCGGCGCGGCCGGCGCGGACCCGCGACCATCGCACAAGGACGATGACCACCAGCCAGAGGCTGACGGCGGCGGCCGCCCATAGCCAGCGGACCGGATCGGCGGTCACGCGCCCTCGGACAGCATGGCGGTGAAGGCGGGGGTGACGGTCTCAGTCATACCGCCCTCGGTCCGCACCACGAAGGCGGCGGCGATATTGACGGCCTCGGCGTAGGCAGGGCCTTCCACGGGCCCCATGACGGTCAGGGCGGTGGCCATGGCGTCGGCGTACATCGCCGTCTCGGCCAGAACGGTGACGGAGGCGACGCCGTTGTCGACCGGTCGGCCGGTGCGGCCGTCGATGGTGTGACTGTAGGTCTGGCCATAGACCTCGTAGTTGCGAACCCAGTCGCCCGAGGTGGCGCAGGCCATATCGAACAGGGCGGCGACGGCGCGGGGGCCGGGCGCGCCCGGCGCCTGTTGCAGCTCCGCCCACCACGGCATGAAGTCAGGCTTGACCCCCGCGCCGCGCAGTTCGCCGCCGATCTCGACCAGATGATGGGTGGCTCCCATGCCGGTCAGGCGTTCGGAAACACGATCGACGGCGTGCCCCTTGGCGATGCCGGACAGGTCCAGCTTGACCCCGCCCAGCTGTTGCACGGCGCGCGCATCGCGGTTGAAGCGGATGATGCCCCAGCCTGACAGGGCGCGGGCCGCCTCGACTTCCTCATCGAACGGCGCGGTAGGGCCGGTTCCGAAGCCATTGAGCGGACGCGGGCCGGGCGGTCCGAACCCCCACAGGTCGACCAACGTCCCCAACGATGGATCTACCGCGCCATTGGTGTCGTCGGCCAGGTCCATGGCCTTGTTGAGCAGATCCCAGAACGGCTCGGATACGGCCCAGAAGCCGGGCGGGGCGGCGTTGAGGCGCGACAGTTCCGACCGCGGGTCCCAGTGGCTGAACAGGGCGATGATCCGGGCCAGCTCATCCTCGATGACCGACTGGAAGGCGGCGCGGTCGAGGCCCGGCGGCGGGATCAACCGGACAGACCAGGTCGTGCCCATGGTCTCGCCGGCGAAGTCCCAGATGCGGGAACCCGGCGGCGGAGACGGCTTGCGGCCGTGGGTCGGGATCAGGACGCGGTTGTCCGGGCGCGGCGCGGCGTCCCCGCCCACAGTCAGCGGGGGCGGGACGGCGCCGGTCGGTCCGGGACCGCTGTCAGTCAGGGCAGGACTTCCACGACGCCGTTGTACTGGGCGTTATAGGCCAGCTGGTCGCCGGCCGCGGCGCCGCGGACCGAGGCGTTCATCCAGTACATGCCGGGTTCGGGCCAGGTGACGGTGAAGGCGCCGTCGGCGCCGGTGGTGACGGTGATCTCTTCGGGATTGTCGCGGTAGCGCGTGCCGCCACGGGCGATGGTGACCTCAAGGCCGGCCGCAGGCTGGCCGTCGCGCACCAATTTGAAGGTCGCGGCCTCGCCGGAGACCAGATCGTTCGGATGGCTGACCGGCACCAGTTCAATGCCTTCGCCCGTCGGGGCCAGGGCGCCGGTCGAGGGCTCGCCGAGGGTGACGAAAGTCTCGATCCGGCTGGCGCTGCGGGTGGCGACCACTTCGGTGGCGTCCGCCGGAATGCTCGCGGCCATTTCGGCCTCGGCGCCGCGCCAGCGCTTCTGCTCACCGCCCTGTTTGTAGCTGACGACTACGCCGCCCGTGATGTTGGCCACGCGGTAGGTGCCGGGCTGGGTCAGGTGCAGATCGAAGGTCGACCGGTAGCGGGCGCGCATCATGTTCTCGGGCGCGGGAGTCGAGCCGTCGGGCGCGGTGATGATCAGGCCGGCCAGGTTCATGGC
>JALYPS010000035.1 GCA_030856285.1 Pseudomonadota bacterium | reverse complement strand
GATATATCGAGCGTGGTCTTGAGCCACCCGCCTACCAAGCGCGGCAACCTTGCGTCACCAAGGTTGCCGCGTTCCAGGTATATCTGCGCGAGCGGGTGGCGGCTTATCCCGATCTGACCGGTAGCCGCCTGCATCGCGAAATCCGCGACCTTGGTTATCCCGGCGGCTACACCGCGGTGAAAGTCTTCCTGCGCGAGGTCCGGCCCAGTCCATCCGCCGGTTTCGAGGTGCGCTTCGAGACGCCGCCGGGCCGGCAGGCTCAGGTCGACTTCGCCCACTTCCGCACGGTGTTCACCGATGAACCCGACGTCGAGCGCGTCATCTGGCTGTTCTCGCTCGTGCTGGGCCACAGCCGCATGCTGTGGGGCCGGTTTGTGCCGCACCAGGATATGCAGACCCTGCTGCGTTGCCACGCCGCCGCCTTCGAGGCGTTGCAGGGCGCGCCTGGCGAGATCCTCTATGACCGCATGCGCACCGTGTTCAACCGCGAGGACCCGGACGCCGGGCACATCGTCTACAACCGCACTCTGATCGAGTTCGCCCGCCACTACGGCTACCTGCCCAAGGCCTGCAAGGCTTACCGGGCGAAAACCAAGGGCAAGGTCGAGCGGCCGTTCCGCTACATCCGAGAGGACTTCTTCCTCGGCCGCAGCTTTCGCAACCTGGCCGACCTCAACGACCAGTTCCGCCAGTGGCTCGACGAGGTCGCCAATGTCCGCATTCACGCCACCACACGCCGCGTGGTCTGCGAGCACTTCGCCGAGGAACACCCCCATCTGCAGCCCCTCCCGGCTGGCCCATTCCAGGCGGTGCTGCGGCTGGAGCGGCGGATCACCCGAGACGGCATGGTGTCCGTAGCCGGCAATCTCTACAGCGTGCCCGACACCACGCGCCGCCGCCCGATCGAGGTGCACAGCATGGCTCACGAGGTCCGCATCCTCGAGGAGGGCCGCGTCATCGCTACCCATCCCGTGCTGGATGGCCGCGGCCAGCGCCGCATCATCGCCGGCCACCGGACAACGCCACCGCCGGCCAACAGCCAGACCCAACGCCGCGGCCCACCCCCTGGCCGATCCGGGGACGTCGTCACACTTCGGCCTTTGGCGTTCTATGACGCTGTCGGCCGGCGACTTGCTGCCGACGGAGCGGGCGCATGACACGTGCTCCGGTGTCGGATGCTCCGATCGAGCGGATCCGGCAGAACCTGGTCAACCTGCGGATGCCACGCGCCTTGGAGACGCTGGACGCCGTGGTCCAGCAACTCGAGCGTGGCCAGATCACCCCCATCGAGGCGATCGACATCCTGCTGGCCGAGGAGTTCACCGTCCGGGAGGGGCGCAGGATCAAGGCCGCCCTGCAGATGGCCCGGCTTGCCACCATCAAGACGCTGACCGGCTTTGACTTCGCGTTCCAGCCCTCGCTCGACCGCAACCGCATCATGACCCTGGCCGCCCTCGACTTCATCGACCGCCACGAGGTGGTGCATTTCATCGGCCAGTCCGGCACGGGAAAGTCGCACCTCGCCGTGGCCCTGGGCGTCGAGGCGGTCCGGGCCGGGCGCAGCGTCTACTTCTCCCCCTTGGCCGACATCATCGACAGCCTGGCCAAGGCCGATCGCGAGGGCCGCCTGCGCGAACGCCTGCACTATCTCTGCCGCGCCCAGCTGCTGATCATCGACGAGATCGGCTACCTGGCCCTTGGCGCCACCGCGGGGAACCTGTTCTTCCAGTTGGTCAACGCCCGCTATGAGCGCGGGGCGATGATTCTGACCTCAAACCGCGGCTTTGCCGAATGGGGTCAGGTCTTCGGGGATCCCGTTATCGCCACCGCCCTGCTGGACCGACTGCTGCACCATGCGGTCGTCGTGCATATCGAGGGCTCCAGCTACCGCATGCGCCAGCACGCCGACCTCTTTCCACAGATCCAGCGGTCGAACACAGCTCTGGCCGATGCCCCGCGTCGCCGTGGCAGGCCACCCAAGGCCGCCGCCGAGCCTGCAAACGTCGCCTGAACTGCCGGGCCACGCGGCCACTCGCCCCTTGTGCTGCGTTACGTAACGGAAGACCAAGCCATGCCCAGAGGCCGACAGCCGCACGGCGAGCACGCGCTCAGCAACGCCGAACGACAGGCCCGTCATCGCGCCCGGCACCAGGCCGAAGCAGCTGTCCCCGCAGTCCGCCCTCGCCGACCCGTCGACCGCCGTTCCCGGCCACAACGCTGGCACGATGCCGTTGCCGAACTGCTGGCACTACAGGCCGACTATGCCGCATGGGCCGAGGCCTTGCCGGACGGGCTGCGCGACAACGCAACCGGCGACGCTCTGCAGGCCATCGTCGATTTTGATCTCACCGACCTCGCCAACCTTGAACCGCCACGCGGCTATGGACGTGATTAGAACGCAACGAAGTGAGGAATTTTCAACCGCCCGATCTGAGGAGAATTCAACCGCCGTTGACACCACCAGCTATAGGCTTGATCTGCACGGTCTGGCCTAGCTGCCGTGCGGAGGGCTGGCCACTTTTGGCCAGATAATGTGCCGTTGCCGGCGTGACTATACC